>JALWLE010000107.1 GCA_026996605.1 Flavobacteriales bacterium | reverse complement strand
CAAATAACCATATCACCAATTATTACTAAATTTGCATCAAAACCAATAAAATAAGATTTTATGGCAAAATTCATCAAACTATACAATGACCATACCGACCAAATACTTATAGACGAAGTCGTAGAGACGCTTCGTAACGGCGGTTTGGTTATTTACCCGACCGATACGGTTTACGGTTTGGGGGCGTCAATCAAAAGCAATAAAGCCATTGAAAAGTTGGCGCAGCTCAAAGGCACCAAAGTCGATAAGGCAAACTTTACCTTTTTGTTTTCCGGTTTGAGCAATTTGTCCGAATATACCAAGCAAATTGATACGGCGACATTTAAAATCTTAAAAAAAGCTTTTCCCGGACCATACACCATGATTTTACCGGCGAATAACAATCTGCCTAAAATTTTTAAAAAACGTAAAACCTTCGGTATGCGTATTCCCGATAATCCTATTTTGCTCAAAATCATTGAAAAATTAGAACATCCAATCGTCAATATTTCTATTAAAGATGACGATGAAGTTGTAGAATACACCACCGATCCGGAATTGATCAATGAAAAATGGGGTAAATTGGTAGATGTCATTATCGATGCCGGCTATGGCGACAATAATCCCTCTACGGTAATAGATTTAACCGGCGATGAACCCGAAATCATCCGTGAAGGTAAAGGGGATATTGACCGGCTGTTTTAATTGAAAATGGATAATAAAAACCACCTAAGACACATAAGGACACAAAAGAGAAAAATCCTCATTTCCTCAAATTACAAGCAGAAATAAACAATGAAGATGAAAACAATCATTAAAGAAACTAATAACCTATGAAGCAGCTAAAATCCTCAATTCCTCAAATTAGTAGTCGTAAATTTTATTTGTACTAGTGAGTTATAATCAAAAAACATAATTATATTTGAAGCAGAATAAACCCTCATTTCCTCAATTTAAAGAGCAGAATATTCTATGAAATCCACTTTTTTACTTTTAACTTTCAACTAATATGAACATACATTTTATTGCCATTGGTGGCGCCGCCATGCACAACTTGGCTATTGCTTTACATAAAAAAGGCTACAAAGTTACCGGAAGTGATGACGAAATTTTTGACCCGTCTAAATCACGATTAGAAAAATACGGCTTATTGCCCGAAAAATTCGGTTGGTTTCCCGAAAAAATCACGCCGGATATCGATGCCATTATTCTCGGTATGCACGCCAAGCCGGACAATCCGGAACTTCATAAAGCGCAGGAGTTGGGATTAAACATTTATTCCTATCCCGAATACTTGTACTTGCAAAGTCAAAATCAAAAGCGGGTGGTAGTTGCCGGTTCGCATGGCAAAACGACTATTACGTCTATGATTTTGCATGTTTTAGCCGCACAAAACAAAGATGTCAATTACATGGTCGGTTCGCAACTCAAAGGTTTTGAAACCATGGTCAAACTCGATGACCGGCTTGATACGATTATATTAGAAGGCGACGAATATCTGTCGTCACCCATTGACCCGCGACCTAAATTTTTATGGTATCAGCCGCATTTAACCGTGATTAGTGGTATTGCTTGGGATCATATGAACAAATTTCCCGATAAGCAAGACTACATCAACCAATTTGCCCGATATATTGATACGATTGAACCCGGTGGTACTTTGATTTACAATGAAGAAGATATTACCCTTAAAGATTTGGTAAGTCAAAGTCAAAATAATATCAAAACCATAGCCTACCGGACACCCGAATATGAAAAAGACGGTAATCATTTTTATATCATTACGGAACAAGGCATGATACCTATGCAAATACTAGGGGCGCACAATATGCAAAACACCGAAGCCGCTCGTTTAATTTGTAACGAACTCGGTGTATCCAATGCTGATTTTTATCAATCCATGCAAAGCTTTAAAGGGGCGGATAAACGTTTGGAAAAATTGGTTGAAACCGACAAAAGTGTCATTTTTAAAGATTTTGCACATGCCCCTTCTAAAGTCGGTGCCAGCGTTAAAGCCGTCAAAGAAAGTTATCCCGATAAAAAAGTAGTAGCGATTTTAGAATTGCACACTTATAGTAGTTTGAACCGTAAGTTTTTGCCCGAATACAAAGACAAACTCAACGCTGCCGATGAAGCCATAGTGTTTTACTCGCCCAAAGCCGTCGCTTTAAAAGGTTTGGACCCGATTCCGCCTGAACTTATCGTAAAGGAATTTAATTACCCCGGATTAAACGTCTTTACTGACCCCGTAAAATTACACCGGTATTTGTACGATTTAGATTTGCACAATACGGCTTTATTGTTAATGAGTAGTGGTAATTACGGTGGTTTGGATTTTGAAAAGGTGATCAAAAAAGTAGAAGACGGAATGTAGTAATCATGGTAAAAAAGTAATAGGAATATATGTTTGATTGTGTAGCTGACAAAAATTTTTATAAGTTACTATGAAATTGAATGTCATTTCGAACGAACGAGAAACGAGTGAGGAGAAATCTCTTTTTATGATTGAATTATGAAATTTCTAGTTAACCATGTCCACTCCTGCACACGATTATGTCCCACGCTGGCACGATTATATAGCATTCCCAAAAAAATATAAAAAACCCCATTTTACTATAATATTCAAAAAAAATTAAAAAGTTTTTTACAAAAACTTGCGAGTTAATTTTTTTTATTTAAATTTGCTTTAAAATAATTTTAACAAAACTGCCTATAAGTTCATATTTACGTTTTTTATTTTTAAGTGAAACACATTTAGATGATAAGACATCATCTAAATAAAACTGTAAATATGAATAAAACTAAATTTTACTCGGATTCAGAATTGGTTGCCTTGTATATCAAGGGGAACGAAGAAGTATTGGAACAATTATTAAAGCGACATCGTGATAAAATTTTCGGTTTTATCTATTCTAAAGTTCGTAATCAAGAGCTGACCGAAGATCTGTTTCAAGACACGCTGTTTAAAGTCGTCAGAACACTTAAAAAAGGTAAATATATCGAAGAAGGTAAATTTTTGTCTTGGGTCATTCGCATTGCCCACAATATTATTATTGACTACTATCGCAAGCAAAATAAGATGCGTAAAGTTTATGAATCAGAAGACTTTTCAATGTTTGATATCCTTCATGACAAAAGTTTAGATGCCGAAAAACAAATGATTCGTAATCAAATGATTGATAAAATCCGTATATTGATTGAACAATTGCCTGCGGACCAAAAAGCGGTCTTAAAAATGCGGATGTATGAAGAATTGTCATTTCAAGAGATTGCCGATAAAACCAATGTTAGTATCAATACCGCTCTGGGTAGAATGCGATATGCTTTGATCAATATCAGAAAAATTATTGAAGAACACCAAATAAAATTAGTTGAATAAAACTTTTTGACAATAAAGCCGATTTTCTTGCGTTAAGATTGAAAACGAAACCAAATTTTATGCAAGAAAACTACACCATTGAACATCGTATTAATTACAGAATGTCATTGGCTTTGGCTTACAGCAAAGCTATGCAGGTTGTCAAAACCAAAATGCTTAAAGATATTATTCTAATTAACAACTAGTGTTATTAGTTTAAGTGTCGCAAAGAAAAGCCGGTAACGTAATGTTATCGGCTTTTTAACTTTAGTTTGTAGGCTTTTTTATTATTTCTTTGAAATCATTTGCATAATAATATCCTTTTCAGGCTTATAGTTCCTTGCAGGAGCATATTCTCTACCGTAATAGATTATTTGCAAATGTAAATCATTCCATTTGTCTTTTGGGAATAACCGCTTGGCATCCTTTTCTGTTTGTGTAACATTTTTACCATTAGTTAAACCCCATTGGGTCATCAATCGATGTATATGCGTATCAACCGGAAATGCCGGATGCCCAAAAGCTTGACTCATAATCACACTTGCAGTTTTGTGTCCTACTCCGGGTAAAGACTCCAAAGCTTCAAAGCTATCAGGCACTTGCCCTTTATATTTATCGACTAAAATTTCAGACAAACGACGAATAGCTTTAGCTTTTTGAGGCGACAATCCAACCGGTTTGATAATTTCTCTGATTTGTTCTACACTCAACTTTTTCATATCATACGGATTGTCAGCTAATTGAAATAATTGTGGAGTCACCCGATTAACCATAACATCCGTAGTACGAGCCGATAATAACACCGCTATCAAGAAAGTAAAATTATTAGTATGATCCAATGGTATAGGCGGATTAGGATACAATTCTTGTAATGTATCCATGATTATTTGTACTTTTTCTTTTTTAGTCATTAATTTTGTATATTTGTATGAATGCAAAAATAGATAAATTATGACACATCTTAAGCCCGGTGACAAAGCTCCTGAATTTGAATCCCGTAATTGTATGGGAAATACTATCAAGCTTTCTGATTTTAAAGGACAGAAATTGATTTTATATTTCTATCCGAAAGCATTAACTCCCGGCTGTACCGCTGAAACAGTAGATTTGGCAACCCATTATGATTTATTGAAAAATAATGGTTTTGATGTGCTGGGCGTCAGTCCTGACGATGAAAAGCGACAAAAACGATTTAAAGAAAAATATACTGTCCCGTTCTCTTTAATTCCCGATGAAGACAAGAAAATAATAAAACTTTATGGTGTTTGGGGACCAAAAAAACTCTATGGTAGAGAATACGAAGGTGTATATCGTACCACCTTTATCATCAATGAAAAAGGTATTATCGAACATATCATCAAAAAAGTAAAAACCAAAGAACACGCCAACCAAATATTATCGCTTTATGAGTAATCAAAAATCTAAAATCAATTGGCAACAAATTTACAGTTGCAGAGACGGAATTGAAGCACAATTGGTTAAAAACCTGATGGAAATCAACGAAATCCCTGTCAATTTAAAAAATGTTATCTCAAATGCCATGTTCCCTGATTCAAGCATTGCCGAAGTAACCGTTTGGGTCCCTGAAACTTATGCAGAAACTGCCAAAAAACTGATAAAAAAAAATTTTAAATAACAATTTATCAAAAATAGATAGGAAAAAAACGTAACTTTTGTAAAAAATTACGAATGAGTACTTATTTTCCAAACAAATGATTGCTATTCGTCAAAGCCTCTAAATGCACAAATCAAAAAAAACTTAAAAATCAATAAATTGACAAGTGTTGATGTTATTATTTTTTAATAATACTTTTTTAACAAAATTCTATCCTTTCAAATGCTACAAAAACACCTATTACGAATGTAGTTTTTAATAAATAATTTTTCAATGTTCATACTTACTCCAAAAAAATTTCACTATCAATACGCAAATTCACATCTAGAAACTAACAACCTATATCTCAACAACTTATCCCAATATTAAATTCAAAATTATGGTATCATTTCAAAAAGTTATAATCATAATAATATTATTAGTCGGAACGATAACGGTACAGGCTCAAAAAAAGCATTTAAAAACATCAAAAAACAATGATATTGCCCAAGCAATCGACGGTTTAAAATTTCGAAGTTTAGGACCCGCATTCTCGTCGGGACGAATTGCAGATTTTGCCGTAAATCCGGATAATCCGGCAGAATATTTCGTGGCTACGGCAGCCGGACACGTCTGGAAAACCGATAATAACGGTATCAGTTTTAAGCCGGTTTTTGACAAATACGGTGTTTATTCAACAAGTTGTATAGTGTTCTCACCGCAAAATACCAATACTGTATGGCTCGGTACCGGTGAAAATAATCATCAACGTGATTTGGGTTATGGTAATGGTGTTTATAAATCTGTAGATGGTGGCAAATCATGGAAAAACATGGGGTTAAAAAAATCCTATCATATCGGGATGATCGATATTGACCCGCGTGATGACAATACGGTTTTGGTAGCTGCCGAAGGAAGTATTTGGGGACCCGGTGGTGAACGGGGTTTATATAAAACTACAGATGGCGGTAAAACTTGGAAAAAAGTTTTAAATATCAGTGAAAATACCGGTGTTAATAATGTCGTAAGGGACCCGCAAAATCCGGAAATTCTTTATGCCACTTCCGAACAACGTCGGCGTCATGTGTTTACGCATATCAGCGGTGGTCCCGAATCAAAAGTCTATAAATCGGTGGATGGCGGTGAAACTTGGCGTAAAATTATGAAAGGATTACCTAAGGTTGATATAGGTGGTATGGGTATTGCCATATCACCGGTTAATCCTAATATTGTGTATTTGATTATTGAAGCTGCTGAAGGCAAAAGCGGTTTTTTTCGCTCTACCGACAAAGGTGAATCATGGCAACGAATGAGTAACTATCATAGTAGCGGACAATACTACAACGAAATATATTGTGACCCCAAAGACGTTAATAAAGTTTATTCGCCGCAAACTTATACCCGTTATACCGAAGATGGCGGTAAAACTTGGCAAAAATTCGGACTTAAAAATAAACATGTCGATGACCACGCCCTATGGATTAATCCTAACAATACCAAACATATTTTAATTGGTGGAGACGGTGGTGTATATGTAACTTATGATGGCGGTCAAACGTTTCGGCATATTTCCAATTTGCCGGTAGTACAATTTTACCGTGTTTATTTAGATAATGCCAAACCTTTCTACAATATTTACGGTGGTACGCAAGACAACAACAGTTACGGTGGTCCTTCACGGAGTATTAGAGCTGAAGGTATCTATAAATCCGATTGGACGGTAACCGTTGGCGGTGACGGATTTTGGGGAGCTGTTGATCCTACGAATCCGAATATTGTCTATTCCGAATATCAATACGGGAACTTATACCGCTACGATAAAAAAAGTGGACAACGTTTGAAAATCAAACCCATCCCCGGTAAAAATGAAAAAACTTTTCGTTGGAATTGGAATGCACCGTTTATCATTAGTCCACACAATCATAAACGCTTATATCTGGCAGCAGAACGCTTGTTTAAAAGTGATGATATGGGTAACTCATGGCAAGAAATCAGTCCCGATTTAACGGCACACATAGACCGAAATACGTGGAAAGTCATGGCTAAATATTGGTCAACCGATGCCGTTCGCAAAGATGTATCCACGTCTTTATATGGCACCTTGGTATCTTTGGATGAATCGCCTATACAAGAAGGACTGATTTATACCGGATCTGATGACGGCGTGATACAAGTAACGGAAAACGGTGGACAATCATGGCAAAAAACAGACAAGTTCCCCGGTGTCCCGAAATACACTTATGTCAGCGATATTTTTGCCGATCGTTTTGATGCCAATACGGTTTACGCCAGTTTTGATAACCGTAAACGAAATGATTATAAGCCGTATTTGCTCAAAAGCACCGATAAAGGTAAAACATGGCAAAATATAACCGGAAACTTGCCTGACAATCAAGCGGTTCATAGTATCTCACAAGATACGCAAAACAAAGATTTACTCTTTGCCGGTACCGAGTTGGGTATATATTTTTCAGTAGATGGCGGTCAACATTGGACACAACTTAAAAACGGTATTCCTGATGTGGCTGTTCGTGACATAGCTATTCAACCAAGTGAAAATGACTTGGTTTTGGCGACTTTCGGACGCGGCTTTTATATTTTAGATGATATCAGTCCGCTACGACAAATTTCAAAAGACTTTTTACAAAATCACGACAGTTATTTGTTCCCAGTCAAAGATGCGTTGCAATATGTCCAAACACATAAAAAATACGGACAAGGTGAAACGGATTTTTATGCCCCCAACCCGCCTTATGGCGCTGTTTTTACTTATTATTTAAAACAAGCGCCGGTATCCGCAACTGATGCCCGTCGTAAAAAAGAAAAAGAATTATTTAAAAAAGGCGAAAAAATTTATCAACCGACTTGGAAAGAATTACATGATGAAAAGTTAGAAGAGCCTTCTTATTTACTCTTTACTATTACCGATAATGAAAACAATGTTGTCAAAAAAGTAGTTGCAAAACCATTAAAAGGCTTGCATCGTGTCAGTTGGAATTTGAAATATGACAATCCTTTTCCGGTGGATGAAAATTTGAAAAAGTTTAATCCTTTTGAAAAAGATAATTTCGGTATTCCCGTTTTGCCCGGCACATATCATGTCAAAATGGATTTGTATGACAAAGGACAATTAAAACATTTGTCCGAACCGGTAAGTTTTAAAGTTAAACGCTTGAAAAATACAACATTACCACCGGCTAATGATCAGTCTTATAAAACTTATTTTACTGATTTACAACACACGATGAAGCAGTTGCATAAATTAGAGCATCAAGTTGCAGATATGAAAAAACATATAATATTGATGAAACAAACCGCTTTAAAATCTGCCAAAGCAGATGTCGAATTAATGACAGAAATTCAAAAGGCAGAAAAAGAAGTTAACAAGTTGGTATTTGTGCTGCATGGCGTTCGACCAAAAGCCAGTTACGAAGAAATTCCGCCACACAAATTGCCCTTAGATGAGCGTTTTTCACGCTTGGCTTGGGCACATATCAATTCAACCGAC
The DNA here is from genome assembly GCA_026996605.1 of Flavobacteriales bacterium. GTDB lineage: Bacteria > Bacteroidota > Bacteroidia > Flavobacteriales > Flavobacteriaceae > WGBX01. The sequence goes on along the minus strand of JALWLE010000107.1, from coordinate 3,077 downwards.
CCCATAACCGAAACGGAAAAAGAACAACTAAAAATTGTTAAAGAACAGATACACGAGTTAAAACCGCAAGCCGATAAAATTCTAAAAGAGCAGGTAGAAAAAATATTACAAAAATTTGATGAAATTGATGCACCTTGGACACCCGGACGAAGATAAATTATAGATCTTATAAATTAGATTTTATATGTGGAAATATTTGGTTATACATCTGAAAAACTACAAATATAAATTTGAAAGTGAGCTTTATAACTTAGTCATTATTTAAAAGGCTTTATGTATATTTGCCGAATTATGAAGTCAAATTTTTTTTTCTTTTTCTTATTGTTACTGCCATTTTTTGGTTTAAGGTCGCAAGAGATTGCGTATCAACCAACAAAGGTCATGTTTATAACCACAGGCGACGGAGCCGGTCGCGGGACCATATCCGACGGTGTGGTTTTAGCCTTACAGTCGTTTAACAAAATGGGCATCTTTGTGCGTTTGGAAAACAAATCGGTGTTGTTGCAACCGGAAGTGTTACGGCAATACCAAATTATCATTGCACCGACCATACGCTCGTATAACGATTTGCCATTGCCGGAAGCATTGACTTTTTTGAGCGATGCCGAAATGCAAAATCTGTCGGAATGGGTTAAAATCGGCGGCGTGCTGGTTGGGGGTGAAAATATCGGACGGAATACCCTGAACCGTAAAGACAGATTAACAACCAAAGGTGTTTTGGATAAAACCACTTGGGCATTGTCCGAATGTTTCGGAGTGGAAATGAAAGAAATGAATACTGGCGCATTTGCACTGCAAGCGGACAAAAACGGTATTTGGAGCCGAATGGATGGCGTTTTTGCTCAAACGCCTTGGCGCTTGGTGCCTGTGAAACCGGCGTCAACAGTTGAAGTAATGATGCAACAAACCGACGGCAAACAATCGTATCCCGCCCTGACCGTAAACCACTACGGAAACGGGAAAGCCGTGCTCTTGCCCACATTCAGGTTGTTGCATCCGCAAGCCGACGGCGGACTGTCCACCGCTCAACAAATAGATAAGTTTTATCAATGGGTTGTGGAATTAAGCACCGGCAAAAGAAAATATCCGGTTTATGTCAATCCTTGGAAAGATGCGCATACTACGGCTTATTGTCAGACCTTTGACGACGGTGGCACGCCGGAACAATACCGGCGGATTATCGATTTTATTAACCGGAACGACTTACCCACCATATTTTTTGTAACGCCACATATCCGCAAAGATGTGCAGGTGCTGTTGCAGAAAGAAAAACTGATTTCCCTGCAAGGTCATTCGTTCAATCATCCCGATTTTCGCAAATTGAATTACGGGCAAACTTTAAACGAATTCTTGTTAAACCGCAATTATTGGGACAAGCGGTTTACCGGTTTCCGCTTTCCGTATGTATCTAATAGTTTTTGGGGAATGTATGTGCTCGACCAATTGGGTTTTACCTACGAAACAAGCATTGCCGCCAATCATTTGGAATATATCCGCGGAAGCGTGGTGCCGTATAATATCCCTATTTTTAAAGATGATTTTTATGTAAGTTTGGATTTGTTGGAGCTGTCGCAAATCTATCGTAGCGATTGGTATTTCTACCAAAAAGTGTTGGACAGAAAAGTTGATTATAATACCGCTTTGCAAAAGAAGGATGCCAACCGGTTTCGAACTTATTTGTTCGAATACTTCAACAAAGTGGTCAAGCCGAATAAGGGCGTAATGGTCTTTTTAGGACACCCGATGTATAGCGGTATCAGTAAAACGACATTGCAACCTTTACAAGAATTTATCGATTATCTGAAAACGCAAAATGTATGGATTGCTTCGGCAAATACCGTAGCGGAACGTTGGAACAAATTGAAGGATTTGAACGTGTGGGTCAACGAACAAGACAAGCGTGTGCGTATTGAAATTGACAGTCCGTCCGTAATAGAAGGATTGAGCATCAAGCTACCACAAAAGCCGGAAAAGGTCGATTTGCCTGTTCCTTACCGGATTGTTAAGCGGGAAAAGAATTATTATCTGATATTTGATGCCGGTGGTAATCAAAAGTTTGAATTGCAGTTTTAGTTGTCTGCAAAACAAAGTTTCAAAACAGGAACTATGAAGCGAATAATTTTAATATCAATGTTTTTGTGGTGGTCAAATGAATTGACGGCGCAAAAATTTTCGGCTGAAATTTGCACTTGGAAAGACAACAAACCGGCGGCGGTGGCCATTACGTTTGATGATGCTTCCTTCTCGCAATACGAATATGCTTATCCGGTTTTGTCAAAATACGGTTTTAAGGCAACTTTTAGTTTGGTAGGCGAATGGACAAAGGAACAGGCAACCTATTCCGCCGAACCCGGCTATTTTGAAATCAAAAAAATGGGTTGGCAACAAATCCGGCAGTTGCACAAAGCCGGTCATGAAATTGCATCGCACGGCTACCGGCACCAACGCTACGACCGACGCTTGCCATTGGATACCTTGGCCAAACAAATGAAAATGAATAAAAGCTTAATTGAGCAACAAACCGGAGATACGTGTTACACCATACATTATCCTTATTCGTTTGCCAACGAAAAAACCGCCCGTGCGGCTCGGAAAGCGGGTTTCCGTTTTGGCAGAACGGGTAGCAGTTCCTACAATAAGGCTGTTCCCGATAATATTTTGTTGCTCAAATCAAAGGCTATTTTGAACGACACCACGCCAAACTTAACAGCGTTTGAAAAATGGTTGGAAAATGCACGTGGTAAGTGGCTTATATTGATGTATCATCATCTGTTTCCGAAAGGTAGCAAGGAAATGCAGATTATGAAATATCACAAAGTCAGGAATACGTATTCGTTGTATCCGGCAACTTTTGACAAGCAGATGCAAATGTTGGCACAAAAAAATTACTGGGTTGCACCTGTTATGCATATCGGGAAATATATTGTGGAACGCGAAGCCGTCAAACTCAAAACGCATCGATGCTTTGGCAGGTATGTGATTAAATTGCAATCGAAATTAGACAAAGTTTATAATGAACCGCTGACAATCAGGGTTAAACTGCCTTGGCAAAAAGTTAAGGTCAAGATAGGCGGAAC
>JALWLE010000106.1 GCA_026996605.1 Flavobacteriales bacterium | reverse complement strand
GCACTCAATTTGGCCTATTTTAAATTATTATAATTTCTAAATTTCTCATTTAAAATAGGAGAGAAGTAATTTAAAATTTATCTCCGCACAGTAAGGTTTTCCAAGTGGGCTATAACGGTTATGTGTATGAGTAGTGGCGGGTTTTATACCGCTTATTTTCATATTTGCACCTTTGTTTAATTTATGCATATATCTTTCATTTATAGCACTTTGCAGCCATTGCTTATATACAATGTTGTGCCCTGTGCTTTATTCATTCCTTACGTTTCTTTCAATTTTGTTAGCATCACTTTTAGAGTTGGCAAAGACATACTTATTGACAAGTTTTGGCTTGTGCGGTTGGCTTTGTGCGACTTGGCAATGTGTATGGCTTTATGCGTTGGCATTATTTTCGATTTTAGAAACTGAATTAGCAACTCGTTTTTCTCCACCTACTCTGGTTGTGTAATACCTTTGTTCTATACCCCATAATAAGTGTTTAAGTCCTTCTTCATCTTTGATAGCAAATTTTCTATTCTGCTTATCAAAGGGAATGTCTGGACAATAGTCTTTAATATAATCAAATATTTGTGTTTTCTGTTCAGGTGTGAAACTATTAAAAGTTTCTACTGCCATAGCAATCCTTTTTCTATTTGCAGTTTTTACTTTACTTGCATCATAATCATCTTGAAGTTCTATAAAATCTTCATTTAAAAAGTTTTCTGTTTCTTCTTGTGTTGCTTCTCGATATAATTCAGATATACCTTTAAAAATTGTAGTTATAGCCGATAACCTTTTGAAATACAAAATATCATCTTCAACAGAATAAATGGCATCTGGCACATTATTGATAATAACAATAGGGGCATCTTTTTCTAATGATGGTGTATTACTCAATTTAAACCAACTTTTCTTTACTAATTGTGATGAATTTACTTTTTGAAAAAAGAAATATGATCTATCGTTATAAGTTTGATAAGCTACAAGGAATTTTAATTTATCAAGATTTGTTCTACTAATTTGGTTAAAATCAGTAGAAATAAAATCATCTTTCAGCAAATCAATACAGTAATCAGTTTCTTTAAAGTTAGGGATATGAAACCATTCATCATCTTCTAATTTATAATCACTTTTGTCATACATTTGAGGATTGTCTAAATCGGTGGGTAATGTATATATTTCTTCTGTGGTAGAAAGGACTTTAAACACCTTATCTCTTTTACCTCTTTTTTTAATTTCTGCAATTAGATAATTCATAGTTCTTTATCTTTATCAATAAATGTAAAATCGTTTATACGTTTAAGTTTTGGAAAATGTATTTTTGACGGATTTTTTAACGACTTTTTTGTGATGATAAATACTTTAACTCCATTCACGGTTGTTACGTAGTAAAATTTGTATTTAAACAAAAGAAACAAAGGGTTAAAATATAGCGTTTGAGAAAAGTATGTGAATAAAAAAAGAATTAGAAAAACGTATATTAAAGTTTCGCAATGTGTTACACTTAAAGCAACAAAGAAATAACCTAAATAACTCGGCAAAAAAGCATTGTTAGCTTGTTCCACTTCTGTAATTTTATTTTCTTCAATACTATCATTATCTAAATAACTGGCAAGCCAAAGACTAAAAAGAGTTAACAATACCGGTATAAGAAAATATATACCATACGACACAAAATCCGGAACATTTGTAAGTTTAGGTGAAATACATAACCAATCTATCAATGCTTGTTCTTTAATCCAATAGATTACTATTAGTAATGATGTAGAGTTAAAAGTGAGTAATATTTTGTATAAAAAATTCATCATACTTCTACTTCTTCTTTTTTACCCTCAAACGCTTCTTTCAGCACCGCTTGCATCAGCATTTGGGCATTTTGTTCGCTTTTGTTGATTTCTTCTTCCATTGCCGATACTTTTTGCATTAAGTTTTCTACTTTTTTAACTATGGCTTTTTGCTCGGCAAGCGGGGGAAGGGGAATAAAAAATCCCTTTATATTACTCATTGAAATATTATCATTAGTTGAGTTTTTTGCATTTTCAATAACTTTTTGAACAATTTTTGTTTTAAAAACAGAACTTATATATTCACTAATAATAGGTTGAATGATTTTAATGACAGCAACTCTTTGATTTACATACATTTCTTCATCAATTGATTTTACTAAATATGTTTTCCCGACAGTCCCTCCTGTCATTGCCATTAAAATAGAATTTACCTCCAATAAATAAGAACTTATTTTATCATCAAATGGATATCTGACAATGTTTTTGTTTTTAAACCCTTTTTCGTCAAAATCAGAAATACGAATAACACGAATACCTTGTTCAGTGTATTGAGAACTTTTAAAAGCATAGCCTCCATTAATAAATGAAATTTCACCCAATCTACACCATACCCAACCATTAGGCAATTCAAAAGGGATTTCTTCTTGTGTAATGGGTGGTAACGGTTTTTCTTTTCGGATTTTCTTTTCTTTAATCAGCTTTTCTTTTTCCGCTTTGATGCGTTTTAGCAGTTCACTTGCCGGTTCTGTATCGGGATTTTCTTTTCGCCAATCTGCTGTTAGTTTGCCTTGTATGGCTTCTTGTAATATGGATTGTTTTAAGTGAGTGATGTTTTCTTTTTGGGTGGTTATTTCATTTAGTAAATTTTTTCTTTTTGTTTTTATTAACAAAAGTTTATTAAGCAAATCATCTTGTTCATATTTTGAAGGCAAAATGACTTTTTGATTAAAAAACTTATTTTTTTGTAATCTTATCCTTTGGGTTGTTCCATCACTACCTTTCTTGCAAATTTCATCAAACCAAGTAGTAGCAGTCAATTCAAGAAATAATTTTTTTGATATAATATTTTCGTCAATTTCAAAATACCAAAAATCATTAGTTACAATTGCTCCATCTAATTCCTTTGGAATAATGCCAAACGCACCATTTCTTGCATCAATGCCGGATAAAATAAAATCACCTTCTTTGACTTCATACATCTTTGATTTTATTTCACCACCTTTTTTTAAACCACGCAAAACAACGCCTTTATGATTCATTTTGATAGTAACCAACTTATATTCTTTGTCAGTATCAAGAGTTATCGGTCGTTTTATCCGTTTTAAAAAATCTTCTATTAAATATTCTTTTCCCATTATTTTACCAACTTTTCAATTTCTAAAAGAATATTATTTGCTTTACTAAATGAAGTTTTTAAATTTTCTAAAACTTCTCCTGTCGAATATTCAATCTCTTCCACTTTTGTATTGGGGTTTTTAATATCCAAATCCCAATCTTTTAAATCTTCTACTTTAACTTTCCAAGATACTTCCGTTTCTTTGCGGTTGTGCCACCATTCTATAAGCGGTTTAAACTCATCAAAGCGTATGGGTTTGGTTTTGCTGTATGATTTTTGTCCTTCCGGCAAGCGGTGTTCGTAATACCAAATTTCTTTTGTCGGGCTTCCTTTTTCAAAAAACAGCAAATTGGTGCTTACGGTAGCAGGGAAAAAAGTGCTTTGCGGTAAACGGATAATCGTATGCAAATTGCATTCTTTTAAAAGTTTTTCTCTTATTCTTGCTTTTACGCCATCACCTGTTATTGAACCATCAGGCAAAACTATGGCGGCACGCCCTTTGGGTTTTAACAGTTGTAACATCAAAATTACAAACAAGTCGGCAGATTCTTTGGTGCGGTAGGTTTTGGGAAAGTTCGTTTCTACTCCATCTGCTATACTTGCACCAAAAGGCGGATTGGCAAGTATTACATCAACCTGGTCTTTTCTTCCAATGCTGTTGTATTCGGTTTTCAGACTGTCTTTATACACATAATCGGGCACATCCATTTCGTGCAAAATCAAATTGGTTAACCCCAAAACATAGGCAACGGGTTTGAGTTCCCAACCGGTAATGCTTTGTTGCAGAATATGTTCATCATCAACGGTTTTGACATAATTTGCTCGTATATGGTCAATGGCTGCGGTTAAAAATCCGCCTGTTCCGGCAGCAGGGTCAAGCACTTTTTCGCCTAATTTGGGATCGGTCATTTGGGTCATTAGCCGGGTAATGGCTCTTGGGGTATAATATTCACCTTTGTTTCCCGCATCTCGCAATTCTTGCAAAATGCTTTCGTAAATATCACCAAAAATGTGTTTGTCTTCCGAATTGTTAAAATCAATTTCATTTAGCTTGTTTATGACTTTTCGCATTTCGTAGCCCGATTTCATATAGTTGTTTGAGCCCTCAAAAACTTCTTTTACAATAGCCGCTCGTTTTGGGTTTTTAATGCTTGTGAGTTCTCGCAGTGTTGCAAAAAGCCCTTTGTTGTTTTGTGCGTTGCTATCAATAAAATCCAATAGTTCGTCTCCTGTAATTCCTTCCGGGTCGCTTGCCCAATTACGCCATTGAAATTTTTCAGGAATTACCGATTCGTAATCGTCTTTTATGATTTCAAGCTCTTGGTCTTTGTCGTCCATAATTTTCAAAAACAACATCCAACCCAATTGCTCCAATCGCTGGGCATCACCGGAAATACCGCGGTCTTGTCTCATTATATTTCTAATGCTGTTTATTACAGCTGATACATTTGCCATAGATTATTTTCTCTTTTTTAGTTGTTTTTCTAATTCTTCTAATTCTTTAATATCTTCTTTGTCGGCTAATTCCGCTTCATATTGTTTTCGTTTTTTATCAAAATTGTCATAAATCTTGCTTACCAATTTTTCCATTTCTTTATTGGATATTTTGCCTTTATGATTTAGAACTTGTTTATCATTCAATTCAAGAATTTTATCAACATTTTCCCGCCAAAAATTCATTGTGATATCTTGCCTGTTTTTAGCTCGTAATTCTGCTGTTTCAAGAAAAATAACTACCAATCGGTTTAAAGTATTCAATTCGTCTTTTGTTAGATAATTTTTGGCAATATAAATATCTTGTTTTCTCACCACACCACCTTTCCAAGATGTAAGAGCCATATTCGGCTTGTCAGCATCAGCACGTGATACAATGATTTCGGCAGCTGTAAGTCCTGTTACGGCATAAAGTAGTTTGTTTTGTGTTTCGGCAAAAAACATTTGCGTGGATTTGTCGGTTTTGTCATAATCACTACTCAATTTAAACAAATCTCTTATTTTTTGGTAAAATCTTTTTTCAGAAGCACGTATTTCACGAATACGTTCCAAGAGTTCATCAAAATAGTCCGGTCTGCCGTCAGGATTTTTAAGTCGCTCATCATCCATAACAAAACCTTTAATCATATATTCTTTCAGGTTTCTGTTTGCCCAAATTCTAAATTGGGTTCCTCTTTTGCTCCTTACCCTAAATCCAATGGCAAGAATCATATCCAAAGAGTAGAAGGTAACGTTATATTTTTTACCATCAGAGGCAGTTGTAAAGTAATTCTTTACAACTGATTTTTGCTCTAACTCTCCTTCTTTCAGTATGTTAGCTATATGTTGTCCTATATTTTGTTTAGAGGTGGCAAAAAGTTCTGCTAACTGGTTTTGATTCATCCAAACAGTTCCATCTTTTGCCATTAAGGAAACAGAAGCCTTGCCGTCATCTGTATTATAAATGATGATTTTGTTATCTTCCATATTATGCTACCTTATAAAGTTCTTTTTCTAATTCTTTTAATGCTTCAAGATATTTTTGTTTAGAACCAAATGCTTTTATCAATTCAACAGGTGTCCCTAATTTGTTTAATGGGTCTAATTTTAATACTTCCGTGCTTTCTATGGTCAGTAAACCATCATCAGCATATTTATCTAACAATTTTTCTAAAACCTTTTGTGCTTTTTCTCCGTATTTTGCAAAATAATTACGCTTTTTAACTTGATTTGCTCTTTCTTTTCTTGTTAATGGTTTTGCTTCAAAAACAATATGACAAATCAAATCGAATGGGTCAAAATCTTTGCCTACTTCATCTTTTAATGCTTCAAAGAAAATTCCTTGTTCTTCCAATTCTTTTATAATCGCTTCTTTCTTTTCTGCACTGTTCCACTTATTCAAAAAATCATCTAAACTTTGAAATTGCTTTAATACATTTTTTCGTGTATAATCTTTTAAACTTTCGGTTATGATTTTACCGTTTGTGTCAAGATATTGAACTCTTTCATTGATAATATTTACATCTACGCCATTAACATAGTATTTTGCTCTTGGTTCTGCAACTATATCTCCACCACCTTGTATTTCGGGTGGGTCAGGAAATACAACTTCTTCACCGTCAATAATATCTGTTATCGGTTCATCCGTAGTTTCGTCTTCTGTTCCCGATAAATCGTCAGCTTCACTAACTTCTTTAATCATAACAGGATCTCCGTCAAAGTCAGGGTCAGCAAACAGATTGGTAACATTACGAAAATCCATAATGGTAAAATAGGTTTTTCCGTATTCTTCATTTATTCTTGTTCCTCTACCAATAATCTGTTTAAACTCTGTCATTGAACCGATATTACTATCCAAAACAATCAATTTGCACGTTTGAGCATCAACACCGGTTGTCATTAATTTTGAAGTAGTAGCAATTACAGGATACGTTTCGCTTGGATTGATAAAGCTATCTAATTCCCGTTTGCCTTCTTCATTGTCGCCTGTAATTTGCATTACATATTTGTTGTTTTCTTTGAATAAATCAGCATTGGCGTTTGCCAAAGCAGTTCTCATTCCTTCTGCGTGTTCAATATCAACACAGAAAACAATCGTTTTGGCAAACCGGTCGTAACCTTTTAAAAATTCGGTAATTTTTTTTGCTACTAATTCACGTCTTTCCTCAACAACAATATTTTTATCAAAATCGGTTCGGTTATAAATTCTATCTTCAACCGGATTGCCGTCTTTGTCTAAAAAACCTTTTGGTGGTCGCCAACCTTCTGCATCAATATCCAAGGTTACTTTTACAACTTTATAAGGGGCAAGAAAACCATCATCAATTCCTTGTTTTAATGAATAAGTATAAATCGGTTCTCCAAAATAGTCAATATTTGAAACTTCCGTTGTTTCTTTTGGTGTGGCAGTAAGTCCGATATGTGTAGCACTATTAAAATATTCCAAAATTTCCCGCCATTTGCTGTCTTCTCTGGCACTTCCTCTGTGGCACTCGTCAACAATTATCAAATCAAAGAAATTAGGACTGAATTTTTTATACGCATCTTCACTTTTACTGTCCGAAAGCCCTTGATACAATGCTAAATAAATATTATATGCCGTGTCAATTTTCTTGTGTTTGATAATTGTCATAGCATCTTTAAAATGCCTAAAATCACCTCTTGCCGTTTGGTCTATCAAAGAAGTTCTATCGGCAAGAAAAAGAATTCTTTTTTTAGCACCACTTTTCCAAAGGCGATAAATTATTTGAAAAGCGGTATAAGTTTTTCCTGTTCCGGTAGCCATTACCAATATTATTCTTTTTTGTCCTTTGGCAACGGCTTCAATCGTTCTGTTTATGGCTATTTGTTGGTAGTATCTCGGTTTTCTTCCTGTTCCGTCTTGAAAATAGTCTTGTGAGGCAATTCGTTCAACTTCCTCACTTTCAATTCCTTTGTATTTTTTATACTTTTCCCAAAGTTCCTGCGGACTTGGAAATTCGTCTAATGATAATTCTTTTTCAACTTTTCCGTCTGTTGCTGTTTTGTCGTGAAAATAAAAACCGTCTCCGTTACTGCTGAAAACACAAGGAATATCCAAAGTATTTGCATACCCAAGAGCTTGTTGAATGCCACTTTTTACAGAATGCTTGTTATCTTTTGCTTCAATTATTGCAATGGGAACATTGGGTTTGTAAAACAAAATATAGTCGGCAAACTTTCGTTTTCCTCTTGTGGTTAATTTTCCTTTCACGTAGATTCGCCCATCAGTAAAATATACTTCTCTTCCGATTTGGGTTTGTTCGTCCCAACCGGCTTTTAATAATGCAGGTGTGATAAACTTTGCTTTTATGTCTGCTTCTGATAGGTCTTTTTTGTTCATTTTTTAATTCTCTTTTTCTGTTCGTAGTGCGTTGGCTAAAAGCATACTCTTTTGCAATTTTTGGTCTGTGTGTCGGCTCGTGCGAATTGCAAATGTGTATGCTTGTGCGGTGGCATTTTCATTCAGTTTTTTATATGCTAACAAAATTTCTTTCATTCTTGGTCTTTCTTTTTCTTGCATTGGGCACAACGGTTTGCATATGCGACGTAGCGAGTAACTATTCGCTAACTTTTTTCTTTATACATCAAATATAGCAAAAACTACGAACTTTTTTATGATTTTTTTATACCGTTTAAAGCTTACGTAATTTTTGCGGTGCAAAAAACCGCAAACTAAACAATTAAGCCCAAACCCGCTATGTTGTATATGCTGTGTTATAGCCACGCTCAACTTTCATACAGATATACGCACGCTATTTTTTTACAAGCAAACAAATCATTACCGGCGATGCCATGTAAGGCAAGGACTTTTGAATAATCAAGTTCCTAATTTTTTTAATTCCTTAAATTTTATTTATCTTTTAATTTATCAAAAGCCAAACAAGTTTACCGGAACTTGCAGTGCAAAGACTCAATTTTAAATAAGCACTCAATTTGGCCTATTTTAAATTTTTATAATTTCTAAATTTCTCATTTAAAATAGGAGAGAAGTAATATAAAATTTATCTCCACACAGTAAGGTTTTCCAAGTGGGCTATAACGGTTAATATATGGCGTCGTAGCGGGCTTAAAGTTCGCTAACTTCGCCTTATGCTACAAAGATAGGAAAATTCATAGAATTTTTCTATCTTTTTATTTGCATTGGAAAATTCTATGAATTTTCCGGTGCAAATACGCCTAAACATTGAAGTAGGCGAAAACCCCGCTATGCGCTATATATAGTGTTATGGGCTTTTATATATTTTATTTATACTTAAATACCTGTAACAACCCTACATTCTCTAATCATATCAGAAATTATTGTGTCGGCTTTTATCTGTTCTCCTGTTAATTGTTTATTAAAACTCATATAATATTTATATGCTGAATCAGAAGAAGTATCATTTTTATACTTTCCATAATGAATATCGTCCATTTTCTTTTTTATATACATCAATTTTTTTAAATCACTTTTCCATTTTGACAGACGACTTCTAGTCATTGTTTTCGATTGATATGATTGATAATGTTTCGTTACTATATCTAATAATTTCAGGGATTGTTTGTAATATTTGTTATATTGTTTTACAGAAAAAGCAGTTTGTTGGATAATATCTATGTTGTTATTAATCAGTTCTTGCCCAATTATTTCTGTGTAAACACATTTGACACCATTTTTACTAATATAAGTTTTTTTGCCTTCATCAATAAACTTGATATTATTTTTTTTCATTATTTTATAGAGCTTATAATCATCTGTATCAAGAGCAATTTCATATAGGATGTTGTTGTTTGTGTAGTATATTTTATTGTTATCGATATTTTTTATTAAATACTTATTTTCGTCATTGTATCTTGGGCTGTAAGTTCCAATTCTTTCAATTATTTTATTTGGAATATTAAATTTTTCAATTGTATCTCTTGGCAAGAGTTCATTTTTTACAAATCTTCTAAAATCCTTTTTAATAATATGGTAATTTGGACTTGAAGAATAACCATTATCTATTGCTATAAATTTGCCGTTTATTTCTTTATAGGCATTTATTGTATCAAGAATTAAAATATTCCTTTCGATTTTTCCAATGGGAACATATTTATAAATAGTTTTTTTAATTGTTTCATTCTCTTTCTCATAGCCAATATATGTTCCTTTAACTCTTATTTTTGACTCTAATTCACTTATTTTAGAACGAATTTGTTTGGATTTTTCTTGTTTATCATTCGTCAAGCCTAATAAATCATCAATTCTATTTATGTTAAGTTTTGCTTGGTTTATAGCTTTTGAAAATTTACCTTTTGTATTTTGAACAAAATTAAGATTTGTTTTGTCAAGTTCTTTCTTGGCAGATTTAAGTTCAGTCCATTTTTTACCACCTGAAAAAAGACTTTCAATGCTAATATCGTTACTTTTATTTTTACTTTTCTCTATTGCTCTTTCCAATAATTTTTTTGCATTTTTTAGTGCATTTATTTTGTCTATACCTAATTCTTTGCCATTTAATTTATCAAGTTTTTTTTGTAAATTTTTTATTTTGGTTGAGATTTCAATATATTCAGGATTTTCAACTTCTTTATATTCATATTTAGTTGTTTTTACTTTCATTTTCTTTACTTCAAATACTCCGCCACCCTGTTCATTTTTAAATTTTTCTAATATGACATATTGTTTTTCTTGTGAAAATACATTCTGTATAATAAAGATATTAATAGTAACTAATATTAAAATGAATACATATTTTTTCATAATTTTTAATTTTTGGTTAAATTTAATACTATAATCTATTATTTTTTATTTGATTTTTATATTAGAAAAGTAAAATTCCTTCTAATTGCCCATAACGATTCGCATATGCGACGTAGCGAGTAACAATTCGCTAACTTTTTTCTTTATACATCAAATATAGCAAAAACTACGAACTTTTTTATGATTTTTTTATACCGTTTAAAGCTTACGTAATTTTTGCGGTGCAAAAAGGCGCAAACTAAACAATTAAGGCTAATCCCGCTATGTTGTATATGCTGTGTTATAGCCACGCTCAACTTTCATACAGATATACGCACGCTATTTTTTTTACAAGCAAACAAATCATTACCGGCGATGCCCTGTAAGGCAAGGACTTTTGAATAATCAAGTTCCTAATTTTTTTAATTTCTTAAATTATATTTATCATTTAATTTTTCAAAAGCCAAACAAGTTTACCGGAACTTGCGATACAAAGACTAAATTTTAAATAAGCACTCAATTTGGCCTATTTTAAATTTTTATAATTTCTAAATTTCTCATATGAAATAGGAGAGAAGTAATATAAAATTTATCTCCGCACAGTAAGGCTTTCCAAGTGGGCTATAACGGTTCGCATATGCGACGTAGCGACTAACAATTCGCTAACTTTTTTCTTTACACATCAAATATAGCAAAAACTACGAACTTTTATATGATTTTTTTATACCGTTTAAAGTTTACGTAATTTTTGCGGTGCAAAATGGCGCAAACTAAACAATTAAGACTAATCCCGCTATGTTGTATATGCTGTGTTATAGCCACGCTCAACTTTCATACAGATATACGCACGCCATTTTTTTTATAAGCAAACAAATCATTACCGGCGATGCACTATCTGGCAAAGACTTTTGAATAATCAAGTTCCTTAATTTTTTAATTTCTTAAATTTTATTTATCTTTTAATTTATCAAAAGCCAAACAAGTATTACCGGAACTTGCGGTGCAAAGACTAAATTTTAAATAAGCACTCAATTTGGCCTATTTTAATTTTTTATAATTTCTAAATTTCTCATATGAAATAGGAGAGAAGTAATATAAAATTTAATTTACACACAGTAAGGCTTTCCAAGTGGGCTATAACGGTGAGTATAAGCGTAGTGCGGGTTTCCGAAGCACTTCACTTTCAACTTACACCAACTTATATTTATAGTTAAATCATTCATATTTAGCACTTTGCCCCGCATTACGCTTATACATTGTTAGGT
>JALWLE010000105.1 GCA_026996605.1 Flavobacteriales bacterium | reverse complement strand
GAATGACGCATTTTGAGCCAAGTATTTAGAATTATTTCGCCGGTTTCCTTTTCGTTTTTACCTTTAATAGATTGTACTTGTTCCGACACTAAATCCAATATGTTTATCCCTTTTTCTTTCATATGTTTTTCAAAATACAGTTCAAACACACAACCGTCTATAACATCTTCAAAAAACAAAGATAAATGTTCGTTGTCTGCTTTTTCTGAAAGATTTGCATTGGCTAGGTTTTTTAGAAAAAGGATATAATCTACAAGAGTCTCGAATATAGTTGTGTTTTCGGTTATCAATATTGGAATATTCACTAGTGGCTCTTTGTCAATTTGATAATTATTTCCTTGCATTTTACCCTTAAATCTCAACCAAAATGCAATAAGTTTTGAATTTAATAATGCCGTTAAATACTTTTGATTTATTCTATTGGTTTTAATAATATAAAAAGTCGCCGAAACATAACAATCAAAATCTGTATAAGTAAAAACAGGCATATTCGGACATTTCCTTTGTACAATTATTTTTTCTCCTTTAAAAAACTTCTCATTTCTTGCCCTATGTAATCCATACGGTTTATTATCTGATGTAATTACTTTTTGAAACTTATCAAGATGATTTTTAATATTTGGGTAAGGAATAATATTTTTAGGATTTTTAAATTCCGAACTTGTATAAATAAGCCATTCGGTATTATTGGGATTTGCATAATACTTTGTAAAATTTTTCGTAGAGAAGTATGGTTTAATCAATTTCTTTTCTTCTTTATTCAGATTAAGATTTTTTAATTCATCTTTTGTTAATGCAAAGATTCCATCTCCAATTTTGATATTATCAGGTAAAACTTTAATCATTTTTTTTGATACAAAATCGTGATGGGGATGGATGCCATTACCTACCTCAGTCTCATTTAAATATAATTCTCCTTTTTCTTTTATTAATTGTAAAACCTTTTCAATTTCAGGTGGATTAAATGTAAGTTGATTTGCGTTAGCAAAAGTTTTACGATTAAACTGATAATCAAATATTTGATTATTCTTAGTTTTCTTTTTATGAAGTAAATCAATAACATCGTTTATATTAGGGGTTTCATTCAAAATACTACGAAAATCAAATGAGTAATTATCATATGATTTATTATTTTTGAAAATCATTATCATCGTCTGAATTCCTGCATTTTCAAAAATTTTATAGTTTTTAAAATCTAACAAATTTACAATTTGAGAATCATTTACAACTTTTTTTCTCATTATTGAAGCCCCTGCATTAGTTGTCCAATTATTTGTAGCAATAAATGTCAATATACCAGTATCTTGCTTGGTCATATCTAAACCTATGCACGCAAATCCATACCAAATATCCATTTTACCCTGATAATATTTAGAATCTCTAAAGCCATCAAAAGCAGATTTATTCGTATATTCTTTAATATAAGGCGGGTTCCCAATCATAATATCAAAACCGCCTTGTTCAAAGACGTCCATAAAGTACAGATGCCAAAGGAAGTAAGGGCGTTCGTCGGTTTTTTGAATTTCTAATAATAATTCTTTTTTCTTTTCAAAACTACTTAATTCTTTTACCCAAAGATCATATCTTTTTTTGGCGTTTTTCTTTAAACCTTCGGGGTTTTCTGTTTCGGCTATCCACCTTTTTAATTGCGTTTCTTGCAATTCGAGATTGTACAAAATGTGTTGGGTAACCAGTTCGTCTATTTGTTGTTTAATGTCGTTTTTTCTTGCGTGATCTTCAATATTGAAGTATTCCTTAATTAAATTTTGTATTTCTTCTACCAATCCGCTTTTGGTAAAAGTCATTTCCATTTGGTTTTCAATAATATTTCCAAACAAGTCTCTATTAGGTTCTACTACCTTAACATCATTTTGAGCTACTTTACTCAAATCCACGCCTTCAAAACTTTCGAGCAAACTATTGCCTTGCATGATTTTATAATCCAAGTTGGGTAAGGGTTGGGGTTCGGTTTCATCGACAACCAAAGCCAACCAAAAACGCAGTTGGGCAATATCCACCGCGCCTTTTTCGATATCCACACCGTATATGGAATTTTGAATAATGTCTTTTTTGACCTTTGCCGGATTAAAAGGTTTGTGGGTATTCAGGTACGGATAAATAAACTTTTTGGCATCAAAGAGTTCGTGCAAGATACCAATAGGAAAAGCTCCGGAACCAATGGCAGGGTCGCAAACTTTCACGGCGTCCAGTTTTTCGTTCAGAGCATTGGCATTGTCGCGGTCGGTAAAATAGTCGGAAACCAGATGATGTCGTATGAAATTTTCTATTTGTGCTTCTTCGGGAAAGAAATTTTTCAGGTATTGAATCACGCTTTCCTGACTCATATATTCCACAATTTCTTTGGGCGTATAAAAAGCACCTTTTTCACGGTTTTCTTCCAGCAGATTTTCAAAAATATGTCCGAGCATTTCGGGGTCAATGCCTACTTCGTGGTCATCAGGGCTGTTTTCGTCAATGGTAAAATTATATTGGGCAAAAAAGTCGAAAAGTTCGTCAAAATAACTGACCGGAAAATCTATGCTCAACACTTCGCCGGGCTTATCGGGTTCAAATAATCCGCCGTTTAAATAGGGCACACGTGAGCCGTTTAGTGAGCCGTTTAATCCTTTGAGTTCAAATATATCATTCTCACGTCGGGTGTTGAGCGTGTTAAAAAACAATTGGGTCAGACATTGACTATGAAAATTTTCTTTGTTTTGAAAATGATTAAACAGGTTTTGCATAAACTGTTTATCGCCGTTTTCCCACTTACCGGTATGAGCGGGGCATCCCATCCAGCCTTTTTTTTGTAAAAAGTGTAGAAAGACAATCCGTCCGAGTAATTTTTTTACAAAATCGCGAATGGGTTTTTCCCGTGCATCTTTTTGGTCTTTTGAAGTGTCTAGCAGAAACGGTCTGTATCGTTCATTTTCAGCAATATAGCGCCAAAATTTTTCGTAATGTTGTTTATAGGTTTTAAAAAAGTCTTTTTTTAACGGCTCTACGGAAAAAGCATCTATCACGGTTTGCAAATCGATTTTTTTACCGTTTAGTTTTCGTTCTGCCAATACCAACAATCTTTTAGCTGCCGTAGTACAGGATTCGTTTGCGCCGAGCAAATAAGTAAAGCGTTTGGGTTTGGTTTCGCCTTTGATAAATTCACCGGTTTCCAAATCAATCTCCGACCATTTGGCAATAAACGACAAGCGGTAATCGGTTTGGTTTTTGGAATAGAAAAATACAAGTGCGCCATGGGTAATATTTTGGTCGATATGTTTGGCGGCAATATCTCTTAAACCTTTACGGTTTTGGTCTATCCGGATAGCATCGTCCACTTCCACTTCAAAAATGGCAAGTGATTTATCATCGTCCAGTTTGATGACACCGGTTTGTTTACCTGATTTTACTTTGTCTTCCTCTGAAAAAGGATTGGAAGGTGTTGAGAAGTAATCGATTTTATTGAAAAGCGAATGCAGTACCGGTTTCCAATTTTCGTCAAAATTGAAATCTTTCCGTAATATGTGCTTTAAGTCTTTTTCTTTCATTACAAAACTTATTCTTTTAGATTTATGACGCTATAATATTTTTGTTTCGGGCTACTGGGTTTGTCGGGAATTGTTAGTTTTAATAAATTACTGTTAATGAGTGGATTAAGTATGTTTTTCCGAAAATATTCTCTATGTTTTATCCCAATAAATTTTTGGATTTCTTCCCTTGATTTCGGTGTTTTACAGAATTTTAGAATGCGGATTGTTCTTTCGTCCAAGCCGGCAGCCTGCTCGGCATCCTGCTCGGTAGCTTGCTCGGTAGCTTGCGGGGTAATAAGTTCGGTGTGTATAATCATCTTGAAAATATCCCCTTCTATCAGTTCGGGTTGTTGTTTGGAATAAGCGTGATAATACTTATACATATTGCGAACACCGGAACCGAGTTCATCTGCAAAACCTATTTCTTTAAATATACGGGCAATATTCGGATTTTTCGGATAAGGAGAAAAATGTAAAGGGTCTATTTTGCCATTTCCGTGAGATCGATTGGCATTTTCAAACACTACCCTGTCTTTTTCAATAATCATTTTTGCCGGAAACCGGTCAATATATTCACGGTGAATCAAACAATTGGCAACGGCTTCTCTAAATAACTTGTTTCTGATGCTTATCCGCTTGTCATTTTCAAGATAAAAAGGGTCCGGTAGATGTTTTTCAACAAAAGCCATCAACCTTTGATAGCTATCTATTAAATTGGTACGGATATCGTCTCTATCATCGTATCTATCAGTATTTTGTCTTCTTAACAAAGCATCTGTTCTATGATGCGGTAAAGCTGATAAAATAGTTTCATCTTTACCGAACAGTAAAATAGCAGCCAAGGTTAAACCTTCTTTACCGGTTTGCAAATCCTTTTGATAAAGCCGGGTGCTTTGTAGTATTTCTTCGTTTGACATCATCAACCAGGGGTGATTTTCTCCCGCTTCATATTTAGCCAGCCGTCGAACTTTGTTGATCAAATCTTCCCTTAAATCACTCATCCCGGCGTAGGGAAAAATTTTATTTTCGGAATAAGTTGTTTGCTTACGAATGAATAAAGCGCTGACAAGTTGATTATTATTGGTAATGTCAAAATCACCATCACTATTTCTGTCGTATATTTTTCCGGCACTTCGATGCACTTGTGAACTTTCGGGTACGAAAATATGTACGATACTTTTGTCTTCTATTTTTATAATTTCCGGATAAAAATAAAAAGTAGGAAACAATTTTTGCGGGTTGTTGGCAAGATTATTAAATTCTGTGATTATTTTTTCAGCGTTATTGACGCCGATGATATTTCCGTCATCATCAACTCCCAAAAACAAGTCCCCTCCGTGCCGGTTAAGAAAAGCACAAACGGTTTCAAAAACATTCTTATTCAAACTGTTCTTTGATACTTTAAATTCAATATCAATGCCTTCCCCTTTGGAAATCAACGATTTGATTTTGTTTAAGTCGTTATATATCATTTTGAGAAACTTTCCGTAATAATAATTTCAGGTTCTAAAATTTTTGTAGCAACAAGTGTTTTACGTTCTGTCGCTTCATTATCCGGTGTTTTTAACGGATAACTTTTAAGAATTTCAATAACTTTTTCAAATATTATGACCGGTTTTAACGGACTTTTCTTAAGGCTTCTTTTAAGTTTGTTAATATCACGTTGCAGGTTTTGAAACCTCCCTTTTCTAATAGCATCTTTTGCCGTAATGATCAATTCTATTTCATATTCATTGGCAAAAGGCGTATTCATCATTGCGTCTAAATACATAATAGCGCGTTTTTCATTGGGACCTTGCGTCACATCAACCTTTTTGTCTTTGGCTTTTTCCGCTTCAATTTTATCTGAAAACGACTGAATAGCTGTTTTTACCTGTTCATGATGTTTGGTATGAAGCGGTATTCCTTTTTCATTTGCTTTCGCTTCAAATTTTTTAACCGCTTCCAAAAAGGTTAATTCTTCTATTTCATCATTTGAATTCACATAAATAAAAGCGTCTCTTTTGGCATTTTTGATAAAACTGATAGTGCTGCTGTCTAAATCTTTATTTTTTCTGCCGACCCTTGCCCGCAAAGGCATATTTTTTATTTGTTTGAACAATTCGGGATTGTTATCTTTAAGTTCTCTAATCATCATCAGATAAGCCAATTTTTCGTCTTTTTCTTCTTCTAATTCGTGGTCAAACAGCCCGAAGGATTCGGTTTCTTCATCGGGGGAATAGATTTGGCTGTCTTCTCCAAGCGCAGCGTGAAAAGCTTGCAACTTCATAATGGCTTTTTTTTCCAATTCAATATCGTCATTGACTTTGGATGTGGGATAAAAATTATACACAAAAATTTCTTTGGCTACGGACCCGATTCTGTTTACACGTCCTATCCTTTGCATCAAACGGGTTGAGTTCCAAGGCGTATCGTAATTGACAATGACATTTGCCCTGTGTAAATTCACCCCTTCGGCAAGCACTTCTGTCGAAATTATAATATTAAAATCATTTTTCTGTTCGGATTTTGGAATGTTGGCATCAAAATTTGCTCTAATAACCGGCATCTTATCCTTTCGTGATTGGCTGTCAACCATCAGTATTTTTTCATCTATATATTTTGGCAATTCGCGGTACAGGTATTCAGTAGTTTCTTTACTTTCAGAGAAAACTACCAATTTTGAAGTAGGATTTATGTTTTTCTTCAAAAGAACATTTTGCAGATAATCAACGAACACATCTAATTTAGGGTCATCGTCAATTTTTTGCCATTCAATATTTAATGATTTAAGTAATTCGTAATCGCTTTTTAGTCCGGGCAAAAAATCAAATTCAAAATCATCCGGTTCGCAGATGTCTATTGTAGGGTCTTCTATTGATTTTTCGATAATCATTTCTAATAATTCATCTTCTTTACCGGCATTGATAAATTCGGTTACCGGCAAATTGGGGGCGATATAAATTTTACCGTTTTCAAACATGGTAAGCATAGCTTTGGTCGCCATCATAAAACGATGCAAAGATTTTTTAAAAGCATAAAAACTACTGTCAATACGTTTGACCAGTAAAGTTTTCATGATTTTTTTCAATTGAGTTGAAATTATATCTGCTTGCTTATACTTTGCTTTTTTGTGTGGTTTCAAAAAAGCAATGGCTTGATAACGATTATAGGTTAATCCTTGTGTAGGGTGACTTAAAACAAATATCGTTTTATCATAAAGCGCTTCTAAATGGGGTTCTAATTGATACAATATTTTTTTTGGTGCGCCTACTTTTGGGAACCGAACACCTTGTTTTTCCAAATCTTTGGAATATAATTCGTGCGCCATTAAATCGGTGCGGGTTCTTCTGACAATAAGCGGTTCTATGACTTTGGTTCTTATTCTTTCATATATGCGTTTTACGCCTTCTTGAACAAGTTTAATATCAGATTCGTCTTTTAGTTTTCTGTAAGCATCTATTTGTGTTCTGAAAAAATGTTGCAGATTTCCGATTTCAAGTGTTGAATTTTTACTGTCTTGAAACAAATATACCAAGTTGGCAATATCTTCCGGTTTGTTGTTTAAGGGTGTTGCGGATACAAGCATAACTTTTTTTCCGGCAAAACTTCCGTCAGGTAATATTCTTCGGGTCGGTGTTTTGCATATTTTTTGCAATTCATTATACATCGCTGCCGTATCGGAACGGAATTTATGCGCTTCGTCCACAATGATCAAATCATACTTTCTTGCATCTCTGATTTTATGCAAACTGCCGTTTGTGATAATTTTTACATTATCCAATTGGAATTTATCAATGGTTTCCGCCCAATTTTCTTTTAAAGCCGGTGGAACGATAATTAAAGTTCTGGAACGATGTGAAGGAAAACCATTTGAATAGAAATATTTTTTGGCAATAATGGTTGCAACAACGGTTTTTCCAAGTCCAACCACATCTGCCAGTATAAAACCATCGTGTTTCATCATCTTGGCAAAGCCGTCGTTTACAGCATCTATTTGATACGAAAGTCTTTTGAATCCTTTGGGTAAATCCATTATGGAATTCGGGTCAAATTCAATACTCTTTCCAAAATATTCAACTAGAAATTTCAGATAAATTTCATAAGGTGAATAGGTATCATTAAGATAGGTTTCTTTTTGTATTTTTTCAATATGTTCTTCATCAACGGGTATGGATTCGTCCCAGAGTTTTTCAAATGTTTCGGAAGCAAAATCGATATCTGTATTGTCCCGTAGTTCTACATTAAATTCAAAATTTCGTGATAAACCGGCATCGGTAAGGTTACTGGATCCGGTAATTACGGACCCGTATCCGTGATCGTGTTTTTCTTTTTCTTTAAAAATATAAATTTTAGCGTGGATATTTTGTTTGGGGTGAATTCTTATTTTCAGTTTTCCGGTAATAATATCCGAAATCAATTGAAGCATTCCGTCTTCTACTTCTTTATCGTATTCGGCTTCTTGAATATTCTTTTTTATATCATTGAAAAACTCATTTTGAGTTTTCTCTGCATTAGGGTCAAACAGCAATCCTTGTTGAGAAGCTTCATTGATTAAATTGTCAATATTTATTCCTACAAGTATTCTTATTTCAGCCGCTTTTTCAATAAATTTTCTGATTCTAAAATACCCCGAAGCTCGAAAATATCCTACCAAAGCATCAAAAAAATGGATTTTTCTATGTTTAAATATGCCTTCAATTTTTTTTATTAAGGTATTCTCTTCTTCGTTTGTAAAAAATTTGGTACTCATAGAGTTATTAAAATTTTTATAAGATAATTACTTGATTTTTAATTTAATATGTTAAAAAAAACACAAAAGTAATATCGTTGTTAAATTTATCAAATTTATACACTTTCAAAATCATATGCAAAAGTTTTTTTCACAACGAACTTAAACCGGTCACAATCTGTAATCGGTTTGTTTTTAACAATTGACAAAGTTAAAAGTGTTATTTAAACTAATATAGTTAATCTGTTTCTTTACAAATAAATTATCTAATAAGTTATTTATTGTCAGAAGTTTAATGTTTTGTAAAATAAAAGTGGCATTTGCTAGTTGAATCTACCAACGTAAAAGTTTGAAGTAACTTGGTGTTTTATATGCAAAATTTTATATCTTTGCCCTATAAAACGAAATAAAATGAGTTTATTTATTGCAAAATTTTGGTGGCGTTTAACCTATTCCATAACCGGATAAGGAAGCTGCTGTTTTGCATATAACATATTCAAAGAGCTTGCCGAATCCGGCAAGCTTTTTTTATAACCAATTAAACATATCAACAAATAACCAATTCATCAACAACATGAAATACCAAGCCAAAATCATCGAAAAATCAGCAGACTTGATAACGCCCGTAGGCGTGTATTTGCGTATTCGCGACCGGTTTCCGGAAAGCTTATTGCTCGAAAGTTCCGATTACAACAGTGATAAAAACAGTTTTACGTTTATAGTCGCCGGACGTCTGGAACAGTTTATGGTAAAAAACAACACGTTGATAATCAACGACAAACAACTTGAAATTAACAAACCGGATACTACAGTCAAAAACGCCTTAAAAGATTTTATCAAACAAATTGATGTCAGTCAACCCGATAAAACCAAACAATTTAACGGTTTATACGGTTTTACCGGTTTTGAAGCGGTAAAATATTTTGACAACTTTAATTTTCAATCTAAACCAAAAAATGATGATATTCCCGAGATGTCTTATGGTTTTTACCGTTTTATCGTTGCCATCAATCATTTTAACGACGAAGTCATTGTTTTAGAAAACATACCTGAAGGCGATGCCTCACAATTAGACGATTTTGCCGGCTGGGTTTTTGCGCAAAAAACACCGCAATTTAAGTTTCAGTCCGGCAACGACGAAACATCTTTTATTACAGATACCGATTTTCTCGATTTGGTCAAAAAAGGCAAAGAATATTGTCAACTCGGCGAAGTTTTTCAAATTGTTTTTGCCCGACGGTTCCGGCAAAGTTTTAAAGGTGATGAATTTAATATATATCGGGCTTTGCGTTCAATAAATCCTTCGCCCTATTTATTTTATTACGATTATGGTAATTTTAAACTATTCGGCTCATCGCCGGAAAGCCAGTTGGTGATTGCCCGCGGCGAAGCCAAACTAAATCCCATAGCCGGCACTTACAAAAAAACCGGGGATTTTGAAATGGATAAATTATTAGGCGAAAAATTACGTCAAGACCCTAAAGAAAATGCCGAACACACGATGCTCGTCGATTTGGCACGCAACGATTTAGGAAGATTTTGCACGCAAGTAGAAGTCAAAAAATATAAGGAAATACAGCATTTTAGTCATGTAATCCACATTGTATCGGAAGTAACCGGAAAAGTTCGTTCGCAAGACGATGCCATTGATATTTTCGGGGCAACCTTTCCGGCAGGCACTTTAAGCGGGGCGCCTAAATATCGGGCATTAGAACTCATCAATAAAGATGAAGCACATCAACGTAGTTTTTACGGCGGAACAGTAGGCATTATCAGTTTGACCGGTGATATTAATACGGCAATTACCAT
This sequence comes from Flavobacteriales bacterium, assembly GCA_026996605.1. Taxonomy (GTDB): domain Bacteria; phylum Bacteroidota; class Bacteroidia; order Flavobacteriales; family Flavobacteriaceae; genus WGBX01. The sequence continues at coordinate 1,516 of JALWLE010000105.1, read as the reverse complement.
TCGTTCGATATTGAGTCAAAATGGTGAGTTACATTATCAAGCAGGAGCAGGTATCGTAGTAGATTCCGTTCCGGAAAGCGAACTCAAAGAAGTGGATAACAAACTCGGTGCCTTGCGAAAAGCGATTAAAATGGCGGAGAGATTTTAGTTGAAAGTGCGAAGTGGAAAGTGATATAGTGCGAGATTTCTCACTGCGTTCGAAATGACACATAACATTCAACATCCGATATAGAAAAAAATTTCCTCAATTTCTCAAATTAAATGGTGGAAATTTTTTATAAAACAATAAATAAACATCAAAGAACCAAATAAACTATGAAATACAACAAATCCTCAATTCATCAATTAACCATTTAATCATATCAACAAATAACCAAATAACCATATCAACAAATAACCATGAAGATTCTCATAATAGACAATTACGATTCGTTTACTTACAATTTAGTACAATATGTCAAAGAACTGTCCAATGCACAAGTTGATGTTTACCGGAATGATGCTATAAGTTTAGCAGATATAGATGCTTATGATACCGTTATTTTTTCGCCCGGACCGGGGGTTCCCGAACATGCGGGTATTATGATTGACGCTATCAAACGTTACGCCCCGCATAAAAAAATGCTAGGGGTTTGCTTGGGACATCAAGCCATTGGTATGGCGTTCGGTTCCCGTTTGCAAAATCTAAAAAAAGTGTATCACGGCGTTCAAACACCGGTTCAAATCACTAAAACCAACGACCCTGTTTTTAAAAATGTACCTGTTGTAACCGATGTCGGACGTTATCATTCGTGGGTTATTGACCCCGAAACTTTAAGTGCAGAATTAGAAGTAACCGCACAATCGGAAGACGGACAAATTATGGCTATTAAACATAAAACATATCCGGTTTGGGGCTTACAGTTCCACCCTGAAAGTATTATGACCGAAGAAGGGAAAAAGATGATTCAAAATTTTTTGGAAATTATATAGACCTGTTAGGTTTAAAAAAAACTGACAGGTCTGAAAGGCAAAACCTGACAGCTCTGAATAAGATATAGGTCTAAAAAATAACAAGCAGAATGTCATTTCGACAGAGATTTATTGACGATAGGAAATAAAACGATGAGAAATCTTTTTTCGGAAGTTAACCAGACCTAGCAGGTTGGCAAAACCTACTAGGTCAAGGAAAACAAAAAGCCTTTATTTATAGGTTAGGATAGAAATAAAAATATGTCTAAAAGCTAAATAAAATAAGAAGCAGAATGTCATTTCGACAGAGTCCCGACTTTGGTCGGGACGATGAGAAATCTCAATAATGAATAAAACGCTAACTAATTGATAAATAGATTGTTAAAAAAAACCTGCTAGGTTTTCGAAACCAAGTAGGTTTGTAAAAACATAAACCTATGAAAACCATATTAAACCAACTTTTTCAACACAAAGTATTAAGTCAAGCAGAAGCGGAAGCTGTCATTAAAGAAATGGCAAAAGGCAACATTCCCGATGCACAAATAGCGGCATTTTTAACAGTTTT
>JALWLE010000104.1 GCA_026996605.1 Flavobacteriales bacterium | reverse complement strand
AACCCGTTTTACTTCTTCAACCTTATCCAATTTTTCCCAAGTAAAGAGTTCTACTTCTTTTTTCAAACTTATGACACGTCCTTCGGTATAATCGTAGCGCTCAAAATGTTTGGTTTTGGTAACCGGTATTCTACCGAAATGTCCGTAAGCGGCGGTTTCGCTGTATATGGGCGCTCTTAATTTTAAAGTTTTTTCGATACCTGCCGGTGTTAGATCGAAAATTGTTTGGATTTTTTCGGCAATATTTTGGTCTTTAATGCCTTTTTTTGCCGTACCGTACGTATTAACAAATATGCTGACGGGTTCTGCTACACCAATGGCATAAGATACCTGAATGAGCATCTCGTCAGCCACGCCGGCAGCTACCAAATTTTTAGCGATATATCGCGCCATATAAGCGCCGCTTCTATCTACCTTACTAGGGTCTTTGCCCGAAAAAGCACCACCACCGTGTGCGCCGCGTCCGCCATACGTATCGACAATGATTTTACGTCCGGTAAGTCCCGTATCGCCGTGCGGTCCGCCGATGACAAATTTACCCGTTGGATTGACCAGTAATTTGTAGTCGTAAAACAGCGGTTCGAGTTCAGGATTTTCGCATAAAATTTTCGGTATCAAAATATTTTGAACATCATCCTTGATTTTTTTAAGCATTTTGTCATCATCCTTGTCAAAAGGGTCGTGTTGTGTAGAGACGACAATAGTATCTATTTTGACCGGTTTATTATTGTCATCATACAAAATGGTCACTTGACTTTTAGAGTCGGGACGTAAATAGGTCATTTGCAGTCCTTCTTTACGGATTTCTGCTAATTTGTAAACCAGTTTATGGGCAATATCCAAGGTCAGCGGCATATAGTTTTTGCTTTCGTTTGTGGCATAGCCAAACATCATCCCTTGGTCACCGGCGCCTTGGGCTTCTTTGGTCTCACGAACCACGCCTTGATTGATGTCTTCACTTTGGTCATGTATGGCAGACAAAACTCCGAGTGATTTAAAGCTGAAATAATAATCGTCCTTATCGTAGCCGATTTGCTTAATGGTTTCGCGGGTTATTTTTTGTACATCGACATAAGTTTTGCTCTTGACTTCACCGGCAACAACCACTTGTCCGGTCGTAACAAGAGTTTCAATGGCAACCTTTGATTCGGGGTCAAAAGCTAAAAAATTATCTAACAAATGATCGGAAATTTGATCGGAAACTTTATCGGGGTGTCCTTCTGATACGGACTCTGATGTAAATAAATATGACATAGTGTAATTTTGTTTTTATTCTATTGTTTATTTGGTGATGTGGTTAATCGGTTATTTGTTGTTGGGGGTTCTGTATAACCCCGACTTATCATTACTCAGACCTAACAGGTTTTCGAAATCTATCAGGTCTTACCTCATTCCTTATTCAAAACCGGTCGCTTAATGCCCCGATTCTTGCATCATCGGGACGTTCAGCGATCTTTCATCAATTCATCAACTCATCAATTCATCAATTCATCGATTCATCATTTCCTCATTATACAAGCATAAGCTTACAACTACAACAAAAGTATTGTAATCATAAAACTATTTCGATAAAAAGTGGGATTGACTGACCGGCAAGTAATACATTTTAGCATTTTTTAAAAAGGTTGCAAGCAGTCAAATCCGTCCTTTTAATATTCGACAAAGTTACACCGATATTTATTATTTACAAAATTTTATCTGAGCATAATCATTTTTAATTAAAAACATTATTTTAATGAAAGATGGTTCTGCAGCAATTATTGTCGGTTGCGTCTAATAATATAGAATATCAAGTACAAACCAAACAAGCATTACCCTGCCATACGAAGGTTTTCCGTAAATTTCAAGTTTCTCGGACGTAAAACAATCTGTTGTTTGAGCAAAAGTAAATGTTTTATAGAAGTAGAATTTTACATTTATTTCAAAACTCCATTAAAGCGCAAAAGCTCGTGCGAGTTCAGATTGTTTAGGTAGAGAAACGTATGAAATTAGGAAAAGTTTCGTAAGGCTAGACTTTTTTGTTACTTTTTTGGTCGATGCAAAAAAGTAATGATTAAAAATAAAAATTCTTATCCACTATTTTTAACAAAGAGCCAATATTTTCCACTAAATTTGCATTAGAACCAAAAAATTAATTAGCAATCATTATTTTTTGCTACCAGATTCTTTTAGAATCAACTCAGAAAGATAATTATACAATTCATATTTTGAACCGGTCTTTAAAAAATCCAAATGTTTCCGGATGGTTTTATAATCACCGCGACTTGCGGGTCCGGTTTGGGCTTCTGCAGGCGAGAGTTTTTGAACTTTTTGAGCGGTTTCGAGTATTAAAGGCTTAACCAAGTCAAAAGATAATTGATGGTTTTGTAAAATGTCAGCAGCTTGCCGGTACATATAATTGACAAAATTTGCAGCAAAGACACCGGCAATATGCAGGGCTTTACGCTGCTCGGAATCAACAATTTGAACATTATCTGAAAGCAGTTTGGCCAGTTTTTTTAATAATTGTAAGTCCGTATCATTTTCCGCTTCAATCAGGATAGGAATATTCGAAAAATCTATATCCGGTTTGTCTTTTGAAAATGTTTGAAATGGATAAAAAACACCTTTACGACGGGTTTGCAAATCGGTCATAGCCACACTTCCCGAAGTATGCACTGTCAATGTATCAAAATTTCGTAATTTTTTTGAGAAAGGGGCAATTGCATCATCTTTTAAAGCAAGGATAAAAACATCCGCTGGCTTGAGTTGGGATAACTCATCGATGATTGCAGTATCATGTTCAAAAGCTTTGAT
>JALWLE010000103.1 GCA_026996605.1 Flavobacteriales bacterium | reverse complement strand
GTCCGGTATTGTTTAGTTATTTCATTACCGGCGATAAAGGTTAATTTCATGTCTTTATTAAGCTCATAATCATAAGTTGCTAATAACAAAGAGTTTAAGGCGTTAAACTTAATATTTTGATTTACTATAAAACCTTTAACTTGTGTACCGACATCCAAATCTGCAGGAACAAAACGGTTACGAGCATCAATATAATGATCATTGGATATTCTATAACTAAGATTAAAATTTTCACTAATATTCCATTTGGCATTAGCACTTGTGATAATTCGATCAACATCTGTTTGTAAATTACTTTTTTCAGCAAAATATCGTGGATTATCTATCCAGAAAGGAGTATAATTTTTTTGTGTTCCATCCGGAAGTATCCAGTCATTGACATCAATAGAAGGTGACCAATATGACATGGAACTCATTATAGATTTATCACCATTATTAGGTAACTTTCCACTGGATTTGGCATATGTGGTAGTAACCTCTAAATTAAATTTATCCGTTAATTGATAATCGGCTCTAATATGAGCATTAATTTTATTAAAATCGGTATTTGGTACAATACCTGAGTTCATATTGTCAGCTAATGAAATATAGTAGTTGTATTTATCGGCGCCACCTCTGACACTAAAGTTAAGGCTGTTACTGATACCTGTTTGAAAGAAATCGCGGTAAATATCATGAAAGGTCATAGTCGGGTCATCACCATATTCAGGTCCCCAAGTATGAAAACTGTATGTAGCTCCATTTATTAGCCAATAACCTTTATGTTCTCCATAGCCATTTACTTGATTTGTATTGATATTTGGATTATTTGGATCCTGAGTAATTTTTGAGATTTTATGTCGTCCTTCACGCCATTTATCTTGTAGCTCAACATACTTATTTACTTCACTGGCACTAACTTTTGTGGTAAAACTAAACTGAGGTTTACCTTTTATTCCTTTTTTAGTAGTAATAACAATAGCGCCATTGGCGGCATCAATACCATATAATGCAGCAGCAGCAGCACCTTTTAATACGTTAATACTTTGAATATCATCAGGGTTTAAATCCAATGCTCTATTTGAGAAAGAGAATTGTTCACTACTACTTGGAGCATTACTACCGGCAGAAGGTAAAACATTTCCTGCTACTATATCATTACTGATACGAACACCATCAACAATAATTAGCGGTTGATTGTTTACACTTGGATCTAGAGATTTTACGCCACGAATTAAAATATCAATACCGCCACCAACAGCACCGGATGATTGAGAAATTTGTACACCGGAAACCTGTCCTTGTAAGTTGGCTAATGCATTTTGATTAACTTGTTTTAGATTATTCATTTTAACTTGTTGCGAAGCATAGCCTAGAGATTTCTCATTTTTTTTAATCCCCATAGCAGTTACGACAACTTTATCAAGTTGCGAAGCGCCTTCTTTTAAGATTACGTTTATAACACCACCTTTTTTGACCGGTTTTTCTATGGTTTGGTAGCCAATGGATGAAAATACCAATACGTTTCCGGGATAGACCCGAATACTGTAATTGCCATCAAAATCGGTTGCGGTTCCTTTGTTTTTTCCTTTAATTACGACATTGACACCCGGTATAGGTTCACCGGAAGTATCCGTGACTTTACCTGATACACTTAGTTCTTGTGCAGATATAAACTGCGATAAAACCAAGCTTAGCGTTAATAATACTAGTTTTACTTTGTTCATAGCATAAGTTTTGGTTAAAAAAAATGATTTTAATTTAAAGTTAAAGTTAATAATTTTTTTGGATTTGGAGTAGGATATATGTTATTTTTAGTAAAATTAAGTTGTATAATAAAAAAATCCAACCATATCAAGGGTTGGATTTAAAAAAAATAAAAAAATTAAAACTTATTTGATTTTGTTTTTAAGCCATGATTCTTGAACGAATCCTTCATTCATAAGTTCTTCCAATTCATAATTGTCAAATTGATCAAGAATGGCTTTCATTAACCAAGGTTTACGCTTACGAGCATATACCCAAAAATATAAATCTCCCATTTTGGATTTTGGCTGGAACCATTTTTTTTCAGGATTGACTTTACGGTTGTAGCGGAATTGTTTCCACTTATAAACTCTGGTTAAAACATCATCGCGTTTTTTCCACGGACGTTCTTCACCGAATTTATGTTTCCAAACAATCTCCAATTCCTGTTTAGTCTGTTTTTTTAAAATGTCTTTTTTTGGTAAAATACAGGTGTTAAACCTTGTGATGTAGTTCCCTTTGTTAGGGTTGGGGTTGTTCCACAATTCTTTGATAAAGCGTTGCAGATAATCTTCGGGTTTGTTACTGTGGTCCCTAAAATCTAAGCCCATTTCTTTAATTTTGGCTTGTAATTCAGGTTTTCCACGTCTTTTAGCTTCAACTAAGAAAGTGCCTAAGTTTTTACCTTTGTATTTAAAACGGTGGTTAACTTGTAGTTTGACACCTTCATCGATGGCTTCTTGCAATAAATCAAGCCAACGTTGACGCGCTAATTCATGTTTGTTTGCTGGTTTTGTTTTCATAAATTTACATTTTACAAATTCTTGTTTCGTTTAGCTGTTTTTTCATGTATGTTAAAATGTTATTTTAATATTTTTTCAGTAAAATAATTTATAAATTTAAGACTTATCATTAAACATTAAATCTCGTTCAATTTCTTCAAATTCAATAATGTCAATGGCTTCATCTTCTGTAGGAGCTACAGGAATAAAGTCCGGAATATCTTTATAATATTCATATATAATTACAATGGATTTATTTTTTTTATACTTTTTTATATTTTCTTGATATTTTTCAAGCGTTTCTTTTAAATCATCCTTGTTTATATAGTCATTTAATATTTTGATGATAAGATGCTTTTGTTTCGGCTTAAAAAGTTGTAAAAAAAAACCCTCTAATTGTGCTTTATTTTTAGGAAGCATAACTTCATAAATCAACTTTGCCATTATCTTAAATTAAAATGTAATAACAAATGTACAATATTTTTTTTATAAAAAATAATTTTAATCTTAAAAAAACGATTTTATATTCAAATTACTGTATTCATGTAAATAATTAAATATTTTATCCGTTTTTTTATTTTTTTATGATAAGTAGGTAATAACCAGTCGTAATTCACCCCAATCGAAATCATCGCCGGCTATTTTTTTGAGTTCGGATAATGATTCAAAATCATTATTTTCAATAATTTGCTTAATTTCATTAAAACGTTCTTGGGTAATAAGATCTGTTATGCTCACTTCTTTAGTTGGTAAAAAGTGCGCCAAATGTCCTAAAATAGTGTTAGGTGTTAGCTCTCTAATTTTAGCAATTTCGTCAATGGTTTTACCGGACTTAAACAACTTTAGTGATGTTTCTTTAGTATTAGATTTAGGTTTGGGCTTATCGGGAACGTCTTCTTTGAGGGGAATATTATTGACAATACAATAGGATTTAATGATTTCTATAATTTGTTCTCCGTATTTCTTGAGTCGAATTTTGCCAATACCATGTATTTTTTTAAGTTGTTTTTGAGTAACCGGTAATTCTCGGCACAATTCGTAAAGTGTTTCTTGGGTAAAAATTTGGAAAGGCGGTACATCATCACCATATGCCAATTCGCTACGCAGGTTTTTTAGCGCTTCTAACAAGTCTGTATGTTCAATATCCGGGATGATAATTATTTTATGCTTCTCTTTTTTAGGTTTGTCTAAGATAGCTTTAGCTCTTAGGTCTAAATAATTCTCAATACTAAATTCTTGGTTAAGATCAGATAAAACAAATAATTTTTGACGTAATTGGTTGTTTAAATCATCATAAAATTTTTCAAAATCTTTTTTGACTTGTTTGTTTTCAATGTCAAAATTAAGTGTTTTAAAATCATTTTCTATATTTTTGGTTTGTTGCAAAAAATATGCTTTGGCTTTTGACATACGCTCTTGAATATGTTTATCCGTTTGCGGATCATCTGTTTCGACACTTAATTTTTTTATTTGGTTTAGAAACTTTTTTTGTATATCTATTAAGGGACTAATAAGTTCTTTGATATTTTGTAAGGGGTTGCCGACATTGCCTTGAATACTTCGTTTGTTTTTTTGATAAATATCTAATAGTCTATTAGTTGGATAGAGTAGGGGGATATAGTCAAACAGTTCGGCAATCAGATCGATAAAAAATTGTTTTTTGGCTTGTTGTAAGTCGGTTTCGTCCGGTTGTTGTTCGGCGATGTTATTGGTAAAGCCTGTAACACGTCGGTCATTGATAATGCTATTGCTTTGTATGGGCGATTTTAAAACCAATCCGTCCAGTGATTTGCATCGGCTTAAAGCAACATAGGTTTGCCCGTGTGCAAAGGACAATTCGGCATCGATAATGGCTTTATCAAAAGTAAGTCCTTGACTTTTGTGAATGGTGATTGCCCAAGATAATTTAAGTGGAATTTGCGAGAAACTACCTTGACTTTTTTCTTCTATTTGTTTGGTATCGGGGTTAATGGTATAAGTAATATTTTCCCAAGTTTCACGTTTGACGTCTATTTCTTTATCATCACCCGGACATTTGACAAAAATATTTTTGTCATCAATAAAAGTAATTTTGCCTATTTTACCGTTGTAGTAGCGTTTTTCAAAACTGCTGTCATTTTTGATAAACATAACTTGTGCGCCTTTTTTCAAGGCTAGTTTTTCGGCATTGGGATAGGCGTTTTCAGGAAAATATCCTTCAATATAAGCGTGAGCATAGTATGTTTTGCCCGGTAAGGCATTTAGTTTTTCATTGTTGATTTTTTCGGCTTTATAGTTATGGGTAGTCAGTAAAATATAATCTTCGTTATTGGGTGGTACAAAATCAGGGATATAACGACTGTTGAGCAAGCGGGCGCTTTCTTCGGATAACCGGCTATTCCTGATTTCGTTGAGTATTTTGATAAAGGTTTTATCCTCTTGCCGGTATATGTTTTTGAGTTCTATACTGACGGCATTTGCCTGTTGAAAGGCATAACTGCTAAAAAAATACGGCGTTTCATAATGTTTTTTAAGCAATTCCCATTCATTGGGTTTAACCACAGGCGCCAGTTGTTGTAAATCGCCAATCATCAAAACTTGTGTGCCACCAAAGACTTTACGGCGGTTTTTGTATTTACGCAAGGTAAAATCAATGGCATCAAGCAAGTCGGCTCGTACCATACTGATTTCATCAATAATCAATAAATCAAGCGATTTGATGATGTCAATCTTTTTTTTGCTGAATTTGTGTTTAAAGTCCCGTTTGATTTGTTGTTGGGTTTCACCCGGAATCACCGGACCGAAGGGTACTTGAAAAAAAGAATGAATGGTAACACCTCTTGCATTGATGGCTGCCACACCGGTAGGCGCAACAACTGCTAAGCGCTTGTTGCTCTCGGCTTTTAACTGGTGTAAAAAAGTGGTTTTGCCGGTACCGGCTTTGCCCGTTAAGAAAATATGACGTTTGGTTTGGTTGACAAAATCCCAAGCCAGTTGTAATTCGTTATTTTGCATTATATATATAATGTATAAAATGATAAGAATGTATCAAAATTACAAAAAGCATTGGAAGTTGCAAATTAATTTTAGACTTTAGATTTTGGAAATTTGTTTAAGAATTCAAATCAATTATTACATCATTTTTTTAACTCCTCAAAAGAATCCGGTCATTTCGATACATCCCGATTCATTCTTCATCGGGACACTCAATGACCTACTTCTCGTTTCTCACTCATCATTCATCATTTCATCACTTCATCATTTCCTTAACTAACCTATATGCTTATGAGCGTGGTAAGATGAACGCACCAGGGGTCCGCTTTCAACAAAACGAAAGCCCATTTCCAGTCCGATTTTTTCATATTTTTTATATTCATCGGGATGCGGATAGCGTTCAACCGGTAAATGTTTAGGTGATGGTTGCAGATATTGTCCAATGGTCATGACATCGACACCGGCACGACGTAAATCTCTCATGGTTTCGATAACTTCTGCTTCGGTTTCACCGAGTCCTAACATGATGCCTGATTTGGTACGATTGATACCTTGGTCTTTCAAATATTTTAGTACTGCCAAACTACGATCATATTTGGCTTGTTTTCGTACTTGTTTGGTGAGTCGTCTCACGGTTTCCAGATTGTGAGAAACCACTTCGGGTGCTTCTTTAATAATAATATCCAAAAGGTTTTGTTTGCCTTGAAAGTCCGGAATTAAAGTTTCCATGGTAATATCCGGATTGTATTCACGGATTTTTCTAATGGTAGCCGCCCATAATCCGGCGCCTCCGTCTGGCAAATCATCACGGTCCACAGAAGTAATAACAGCATGTTTAACACCCATAAGTTGAATGGATTTGGCTACTTTTTCAGGCTCTGCCAAATCAGCAGGGAGCGGTTTACCGGTAGCAACATTACAAAAACCGCAAGAACGGGTACAAATATTGCCCAATATCATAAAAGTAGCTGTTCTCTCACCCCAACATTCTCCCATATTTGGGCAACGTCCGCTACTGCAAATAGTATGTAAATTATGTGTTTCAACAATTTGTCTTAATTCTTTAAAATTATCGCCAGAAGGCAATTTGACTTTTAACCAATGTGGTTTTCGGGTTCGGGTAGTCTGCATAAACAAGCGCTTTATTTAAAACTATGTGAGATTAAAAATGATTTTTATATTTTTGAAAATCGATGTTTGTTAAACATTTGTCGCAAATTTACGATAAAATAATCTATGAAAAATGCTAAATATTCATTTCTCAATAAAACCGGTCATTTCGATATGTCCAGCTGACAGTCGGACATTTAATGTTCTATGTTTACAATTTTCATTCCTCATTTTCTCAAATTACAAGCAGAAAAAACGTTTGAAGTAAAGAATTGTCATCAAAGTGAAAAATAAACTACGAAGCAGTATAAATCATCATTTCCTCAAATTATCATATGAAAAAACATCACCAAAACACAAAACCAACTCTAATTCGCGATAAAAAATTGTCATATTACATTTTTTATCCGTTATTGATTGTTTTTTTGATGTGGTTAATATTTTGGATTGAAGACACATTTCATTTTAATTTTAATCATCTTGGTATTTATCCGAAAAGATGGTCGGGTTTACAAGGTATTGTTTTGTCACCGTTTATTCATTCCGGATTTAAACATATTTTTAACAATTCCATTCCTTTATTTATTCTACTATCTTTTTTATTTTATCATTACCGACGTATTGCATGGAGGGTTCTGTTTTGGGGTGGTTTGTTAACCGGATTATTTACTTGGATTATTGGACGTCCTTCCTACCATATTGGTATGAGTGGTATTAATTATATGCTGATATCTTTTTTGTTTTTTTCAGGTGTATTGGTTGGTTATTATAGATTGATTGCCGTATCTCTGATAGTTGTATTTTTATACGGAAGTTTGATTTGGTTTATGTTTCCCATAGTTAAGCATATGTCGTGGGAGGGTCATTTATCAGGTTTTATATCCGGTTTGTTATTAGCTGTTATTTATAGTAGGCAGTTGAAGAAATATTATCAAAATAAAAAAATGGTACAAATATATCCTGAAGATGAAGATTTTTTGAAGCATTTTGATGATAATGGTAATTTTATTGAAATGACTGAACAAAATACCCAAAAAAATGAAACATTAAAAGAATAATGCAATAATCAAACAAAAAAAAAGTTTGTATAGTTGCAACAATAAAAATTAATATTATCTTTGCAATTATTAATTAGTAAGCATGAAACACTAAATTTAATGTGTTTTATTGTAATAAATTATTTGCAAAATCGCTTAAAATAAGATAGTTATATTAAATACATAATAAATAAATGATATGAAAAAAAGGTTTTTATTTGGTATCTTTTCCTTTGCCTTAATCGGTTTAATCTTTACCGGTTGTACTTCTCAATCCAATGATTTTAAACGATCACGTGCTACCGGACGTTCTATGAATGGTAAAGAAGGTGGTTATAAATTTAATCCTAGATTTAGAAATCAAATTACAGGACCCGGATTGGTTTTTGTAGAAGGCGGAACTTTTACATTCGGTGAAGTTCAGGATGATGTGATGAATGACTGGAACAATGTGCCTAATCAACAACATGTACGCTCTTTTTATATGGACGAAACGGAAGTCACTAACTTAATGTATTTAGAGTATTTAGATTGGTTGAAAAAAGTGTTCCCTACTGATGAGGAACAATACAGAAATATATATAAAGGCGCTTTGCCTGATACATTGGTTTGGCGTACGCCGCTTGGATTTAACGAAGATTTGGTCAATAATTATTTGAGACATCCGGCTTATGCATTATATCCTGTAGTCGGTGTTAATTGGATACAAGCTGTACAATTTTGTAATTGGAGAACCGATAGAGTTAATGAGACATTATTATATAAATCAGGAAAATTAAATAAAGAAGCATTAGAAAATCCAAATGCAGAAGAACTATTCAGTACTGAAACTTACTTAACTTCACCGGAATTAGCTTATGGAGGTAATACAGATATGTATAATCCAAGAAAGAAGAAACGAAAAAATGATACATTATTAAATGTTGTAAACAGAAGTTCCGGTATTATCTTGCCGGCATATCGTTTGCCTACAGAAGTGGAATGGGAGTATGCCGCAAAAGCAGATATAGGTTTGCGGGAATACAATACTTTAAAGGGAAGAAAAATTTATCCTTGGAAAGGAACAACTACTCGAAACTTAAAAAAGGGTAAAGATAGAGGAAAAGAATTGGCAAACTTTAAAATTGATGATGGTAATTATGATGGCTTAGCCGGTTGGGCTGATGATGCTGCAGATATTACGGCACCTGTTAAAACTTATCCACCTAATGATTTCGGTTTATATGATATGGCTGGGAACGTAAATGAATGGGTAGCTGATGTTTACCGTCAAATTATTGATGATGAAGCTAATGACTTTAACTATTATAGAGGTAATGTTTATACAAAACAAGCCTTTGATGAAAATGGCGATTTGGTAATTATTACACCGGATTCTATTCCGATGGATACCTTACCAAACGGTAAAATTATTGTCAGTCAATTACCAGGCTCTCCCGGAAAAAAAATGGTTGATGATAATGAATTATACTTGAGACAAAATTTTGATAGAGCAGATAACAGAGATTATCGTGATGGCGATATTGAATCATCAAGAAATTATTTGAAAGATAAAGAAGATATAGATGCAGATCCGTCTTTAAGAATGTATAATGCGCCGGTTCATGAAGTATATGCCGACTCAACCGCTATGGTTAAAAACTACGATAAATCTAATGACCGTTCAACTTTGGTTGATAATCAAGTACGTGTTATTAAAGGTGGTTCTTGGCGAGATAGAGCTTACTGGTTAGATCCTGCACAACGTAGATTTTATCCTCAATATTTATCAAGAAATGATATTGGTTTCCGTTGTGCCATGTCTCGTGTAGGAACCAAATCAATCAGTAAGTCATTTAGAAGACCTATTAATTAGTAAATTATTAAATTTTATTAAAAGTCGGGGTATTTCTCCGGCTTTTATTTTTTTTACAGAATTTTGTTTGTTTTGTTTTACATTTGCAAAAAAAATATTTATGAGTAAAAAGTTAGTTATTGTTGAGTCACCTGCTAAAGCAAAGACTATTAAAAAGTTTTTAGGAAAAGATTACGATGTAGCCTCCAGTTACGGGCATATTGCTGATTTGCCTACTAAAGAAATAGGTATCGACCTAAAAACTTTTACCCCGAAATACATTGTTTCAAAAGATAAAAAAGAGATTATAAAAAAATTAAAAAAATTAGCCAAAGATGCTGATGAAATATTATTAGCAAGTGATGAGGATCGTGAAGGAGAAGCAATAGCTTGGCATTTAAAAAATCAGCTTAAGCTTAATGATGACAATACTAATAGGATAGTTTTTCATGAAATCACAGAATCTGCTATAAAAAATGCCATTAAAAATCCACGCGATATTAATTATAATTTAGTCAATGCTCAACAAGCACGCCGTTTGTTAGACCGGTTGGTTGGTTATGAATTATCACCTGTTTTGTGGCGTAAAGTCAAACGTGGATTGTCAGCCGGTCGTGTACAATCTGTAGCAGTCCGGTTAATAGTAGATAGAGAAAATGAAATACGAGCTCATAAACCAAAAAGTATTTTTAAAGTTTTAGGTAACTTTTCTAATCATGAGAAACACAGTTTTAATGCTGTTCTAGATAAAGAATTTGTAAATGAATCGGAAGTAGAAATATTTCTTAACGAAATTAACGGTGCAACTTATAAAGTTTCAGACATTGCAACTAAAGCAGCTAAGAAAACGCCACCTCCTCCTTTTACAACCTCTACATTACAGCAAGAAGCTGCACGAAAATTAGGATTTAGCGTTTCTAAAACTATGATGTTAGCACAAAAATTATACGAAAACGGTTTTATTACCTATATGCGAACCGATAGTGTTAATTTGTCTAAAGATGCTAAAAAGCAAGCCTTAGAAATGATTACCGAAGAATTTGGTAAGAATTACAGCAAAACACGAAACTATAAAACTAAGTCCAAAGGTGCGCAAGAAGCACATGAAGCTATTCGTCCGACTGTACTATCACGTAAAAAACTAAATATTGACTTTGATTCAAACCGGTTATACGAATTAATATGGAAAAGAACGGTTGCTTCGCAAATGGCAGATGCCAAAATAGATCGTACAAGTGTTAAAATCGAAAATAATAAAAACAAACAATTATTTACAGCAAAAGGTGAAGTGATTGTTTTTGATGGATTTTTAAGATTATACCAAGAAGCTAAAGACGGTCAAGATGAACCGGAATATAAAGGACAATTACCAAAACTGGAAAAAGATGAAATTTTAAAAGAAAATTATATTGAAGCAGTTCAAAAGTTTTCTCGTCCCCCCGCTCGTTACAACGAAGCAGCTTTAGTTAAAAAGATGGAAGAGTTGGGTATAGGACGTCCTTCTACTTATGCCCCGACTATTTCAACCATACAAAAACGGGGATATGTAGAGAAAAAGACGATTGAACCACGTGAACGAAAGCTTGTAAAGTGGATTTTAGAAAACGGGGTAATTTCTAAAAAAAATACAGTTGAAAAATATGGACTTGAAAAAAATAAGTTAGTTCCGACTGATATAGGTATTGTCGTAAATAGCTTCTTAACTGAGAATTTTGATCGTATCCTCGATTATAATTTTACAGCAAAAATTGAACAAGAATTAGATAAAATAGCTGAAGGAGACAAAGCTTGGAAGGAAACTTTAAAAGAATTTTATAACGAATTTCATCCTATTGTTGAAGATGTAGCAAAAAATGCCGTTCGTGCAAGAGGAGAAAGATTACTAGGGACCGATCCTAAAACCGGTAAAAATGTGTATGTTAAAATCGGACAATACGGACCTTTAGTACAAATAGGAGAGTCCAACGAGGAGGAAAAACCGGCTTTTGCAGGTGCGCCTAAAGGTATAAGCTTAAATGACATTACCCTTGAACAGGCATTGAGTATGTTTAATTTTCCTAAAAATATCGGACAATACGATGGAAAGGATGTTGTTATTGCAACCGGAAAATACGGACCATACATTATATTTAATAAAAAGTTTATTTCTATCCCAAATACTATTGATCCGTTAAATATTACACTTGATCAGGCAATTGAGCTAATCCGTAAGAAATTAAAGGCAGAAGAGCCAATTGCTTTTTATGATGATAAACCCGTGTTTAAAGGCAAAGGTCGTTTTGGCCCATTTATTAAGTGGAATGACTTATTTATCAATGTTTCAAAAAAATATGATTTTGATAATCTGTCTGAGAAAGATATCGTTGAATTAATTCAGAATAAAATTAAAAAGGAAAAAGAAAAAATAATTAAAGTCTGGAAAGACGAAGATATATCATTACAAAAAGGAAAGTGGGGGCGCTTGGTTATTGTCAAAGGCAAGAAAAAAGTAATGTTACCAAAAGGAACAGATCCTGAAAGTATTACCTTAGAAGTCGCAAAAAAGAATTTAAAATAAAATGCTTAAGGATTTATTAACACCCCTAACTGATCATTTCGATTTTATAACAGCCGGATTATACGGCAATATTGCCGGAGGCATTCAGCCATATACATTAAATCGTTTTCCGGATATTAATAAAGCCGATATTATTATAATAGGAGTTGAAGAAGAAAGAAATGCTATTGATAATAAAGGGGCAAATTTAGCACCTAATGCTATCCGGCAAGCATTTTATAAACTTTTTCCGGGTGAATGGCATCTGAATATTTGTGATTTGGGAAACTTGCGTGAAACAGAATTACCGGAACAAACCTATATCAATTTGCAGGAGGTAATATCTTTATTGCCGGCTGATGTATCCATTATTATTTTGGGTGGAAGTCAAGATTTAACCTTGGGTTTAACAAATTATTATGATTTAAACAATAAAACATATAATTTAAGCGTTATAGATGCGTTTATTGATAGTTCAATGACTGATAATGAAATCGATAATGAAAATTATTTAACATATATATTGAACAAACAAGAATCACAATTACAAAATTTAAGTTTGTTTGGAATTCAAAGTTTTTTTAATCACCCGTCAAAATTTAAAATTCTTGACCAATTATATATTGATTATTACAATCTGGGAGTTATAAAAAATGAAATAAATGAAGTAGAACCCGAATTACGAGATGCACATATCATAAGTGTTGATATTAAGAGTATTAAATATGCCGATATGCCGGCACAAACTAAAGGAATGCCTAACGGCTTCGATGGAATCGAAATATGTCAATTAGCCCGCTTAGCCGGTATCGCACCTAAAAATAGGATTTTTGGTATTTTTGAATATAATCCGCTTATGGATCAAAGATTAACAGGCGCCAATTTGATAGCACAAATGTTATGGTATTATATTGAAGGAAAGCATAAAAAACAAACGGAATATCCCGAGGTAGAAAAATCCGAATTGTTAAAGTTTTATGTTGAAAATGAGATTTTAAAATTAGTTTTTTATAAAAATCAAAAAACTAAACGGTGGTGGGTTGAAATAGCACAGTTAGAGACCAATAGCCGGTTAATACCTTGCTCCGAAAAAGATTATCAAGAAGCTTTAAATGGCAAACTTTCTAAAAGAATTTTAAAGATCATTAATAAAATAACCATATAAAGTCTGATAAATACTTATAATAGTAATCAAAGTATAAAAAAATTATTATATTTGAATGATAATGTTTATTTATTATTGAAAAAATCAAATTATAAATATTAATCAAGAAAATTTGTTTTTGATTATATTTTATTTTTATATTTGTGCGCTGAAAATATATATTGAAATAACACGATTAAATTTAACATATTTATGAAAAAACTTATAGCTTTTTCCGCTATCATTGCTACATTATTAACAGGATGTGGAAATAACTACCAACGTGGAGAGATTGTCGGTGTAAAGGGACACTCTTGGCATCCCTATCAACCTTATGGAATGAGTTTGATACCGGGAGGAGCCTATGTTATGGGTAAGCAAAATGAAGATAAGGAATATGCCCTAAATGCGCCGACCAGGACAGTAACTGTAAGAGCATTTTATATGGATGAAACAGAAATTACAAATGCCGAGTATCGTGAATTTGTTAATTATGTTCGTGATTCCATTATAAGATATCGTTTAGCGGTTTTAGCTGAAGAAATGGAGGCAACACCGAAAAAGGGTATAGGTAAATATATGTTTAAATCTGTAGATACTGTAAAAAATGCCTATAATAAGTATATGATGAATACTTATGGTAGTTTGAGTAACCCTGATGATGAAAATGCAGGAAAGGTACTCAATTGGAAAGTACCGTTGATTTTTAACGTCAATAAATTTCCGGATGAATATTATGCGGAAGTTATGGATTCTATGTATCTACCCATTGAAGAAACCGGAGATGCAGAACGTATGTTTGACGTTAATAAATTTGTTTATAAATTACGTCGGTATGATACCGGTGAAGCAGCTCGTAGAGGTGAAAAGCGTTCAAAACATATTAAAGATACGGTAATACAAGTCTATCCGGACACAACCGTGTGGGTTAAAGACTTTATGTATGCATACAATGAGCCTATGCACAACGATTATTTTTGGCATGATGCATACAGTGATTATCCAGTTGTTGGGGTCAATTGGTATCAAGCTACAGCCTTTGCCGATTATAGAACCAAAAAAATGACTTGGTTTTTGAGAAGCAAAAAAAGAGCTCCTTTACATAACTTCCGTTTGCCAACCGAAGCTGAATGGGAATATGCCGCTCGTGGTGGCATGGAAGGAAATGATTATCCTTGGGGAGGTCCCTATACAATGAATGAACAAGGTTGTTTTTTGGCAAACTTTAAACCTTTAAGAGGAGATTACGGTTCAGATCAAGCTGTCTTTACAGCACGTGCCAAATCTTACAACCCTAATGGTTATAATCTTTACAATATGGCAGGTAACGTAGCAGAGTGGACAAATTCTTCCTATTACCCCGACTCTTATTATTTCGGAGCTTCTTTCAACCCTACGACAGATGCTTATGCTAATAAAAGAAAAATAGTCAGAGGAGGCTCGTGGAAAGATGTTAAGTATTTTATACAAGTACACTCCAGAGCATACGAATATGCCGATACGGCTCGAAGTTACATTGGCTTTAGATGTGTGCAAGATTTTATGGGGGTGAATGCTAGAAAATTAGCCCGTAAAGGTCAACATTAAAAAAATTAACAAATATAAAACAATTAAAACTACTAATTACTAACTAAAAATTTATTACTATGGCATTAAAATCATCAAAAAAAATTAAGACTATATTCCATATGGCATATAGTATAGGTGCATCAATCGTAATTTTAGGAGCATTAGGTAAGATCTTACACATGCCCATATTTGGAATACCGGGAGATTATCTTTTAATGATCGGTTTGGGGGTTGAAGCTTTCATCTTTTTTATGTCAGCATTTGAACCACAAGAAGATGATTTAGATTGGTCTTTGGTTTATCCTGAATTAGCCGGTGGAGCACCGCGTAAAAGAAAAGATAAAACCGAAGCCGAATTGGAAGCCCGTTTATCTGAAAAATTGGATAAAATGTTACAAGAGGCGCAATTGGATTCTAATTTAATGAAAAGTTTAGGTGAAAGCATCAACAAACTACATGAAGCTGCAAAAAGTATGGATGTTGTTACCGATGCTGCCGGTTCAACCAGAAAATATGCAGAAGAATTGGCAATGGCTTCATCTCAGTTAGAAAATTTAAATTCACTTTATAAAGTACAATTGGATAGCGTTAATAAAAATGCTACTGCCAATGAAGAAACTGCTGCTTATGCTGAACAACTAAAAGAAAATATGGCTAAACTTAAAGATAATTTGGCCAGCTTAAATGATGTTTACGGTGGTATGCTTTCAGCCATGAATGTTAAAAAATAGTAGAATTGTTTTTACTAATCTTAATTAACTTAAACTATTTATTAACTAAAAAAATATTATATAATGGCAGGAGGTAAATTATCAGCTAGACAGAAAATGATCAATTTGATGTATTTGGTCTTCATTGCGATGTTGGCACTGCAAATGTCCAAAAAAGTTCTTTCGGCTTTTGGAAAATCTTCGGAAGAAGTAGTTGCAGCCACAAAAATGAAAACCAAATCAAACAAATATTTATTACAAACTTTGGCTCAAAAAGCCAAAGAACAACCGGCAAAATACAGTGAAAAAAGTAAATTGGCTAATCAATTAGAAGCTAAAACTAATGATTTTAAAGCTTATATTGAAAATTTGAAAAATGAAATTCTAAAAAAAGAATTTAAAGGAAAAATACCTAAAGAATTGGACTATGAAAGCATGGATAAGTCATCTACTGTTGACGATATGTTCTTTCTAAATGGAAAAATTACCAAAAAAGCAAAAGAATTTAAACAAAAAATTGAAGATTTTAGAAACTATCTTTTGAATTTAAAAATTGACGGTCAGCCTTTATCTGCCGAAATGAAAAATAATATCATGCAACGTTTTAATACTGATGATGTTAAGCACGGGAAAAAAGGTAAACGGGTTGAGCCTTGGTTAATTGCTAACTTTGAAGGTTTCCCGACGGTCTCTACCATGTTCAAATTAGATAGTTATGTAAATAAAGCTAAAGTTACTGAAAATGAAGTGCTTTCTACAATGTTACGTGGACAAATGGCATCAGATGTCTCCGTAACTAATTATGAACCCGTAGTAGTTTTAGATAAATCTGCTTACTTTCCGGGAGAAAAAGTTACCGGTAAAGTTGCATTAGGGCGTGTAGATAGTACCATGAGTTTTAAAGAAGTAATTTTAAACGGGAAGCCGGTTTCTGAGGATATGTTAACAAGTGGCTATGTGCATTTAAACATGCCTGCAGGTAATGTTGGTGAAAAAGAAGTTAAAGGAGAAATCGTTTTTAATGAAAATAATAAAGACGTTAAATTGCCTTTTGTTGTCAAATATGCTGTAATACCGGTTCCTAACAGTGCTGTTATTTCAGCCGATAAAATGAATGTGGTTTATCGGGGTGTAAAAAATCCATTATCCATTTCTATTCCGGGAGTTCCCGATAATCAAGTTCATGTTTCCGCTCCTGGTTTAACTAAAGTAAGTACCGGTAAATATGTTATGGATGTTACCAGATATAAAGGTAAGACCGTACAAATCAAGGTATCAGGAAAAGTAAATGGAAAAACAGTTACAGACAGTAAAACATTTCGCGTAAAAAATATTCCACCACCGGTTGGAACAGTAAGAGGCGAAAGCGGAGTCATCAAAATGCCTAAACGAAATTTAGGTTTATCAACAGTTGGTGCAACTTTACCCGATTTTGATTTTGATGTAAAACTAGGTGTAAGAAGCTTTGACTTTAAAGTACCCGGACAACCTACATTACGTGTTAACGGTACACGTTTGGATGCAAAAGCTAAACAATTGCTACGTAGAGTAAAGCGTGGACAAAACGTTCAAATATATAATATAAAAGCATTCTTAAAAGGTAGTTCAGGTTATCAAATTAAAAAAGTTTCACCGGTAATTATTGAAATTATCAACTAATTTTGAAAAATTTGAGTAAATACTCAATATAATAAATAAAAACAAATGAAAAAAGTATTTTTAATTTTTGCGTTGTTGTTTTTAACAAAAGTTACTTTTGCGCAATTCAATATTTTAAACGCCAAAGACCCCTCCGAAATTGGATTGAAAAATGATAAACAAAAGAAGATGGATTTTAGTTTACCATTGCCATATCCATATACAGAAGATAGAGATGTTTTATGGGGTAAACAAGTTTGGGAAAGAATTGATTTAGATGAGAGATTTAACTTGCCATTGTACTATCCCACTGATACTTTGGCTTCAGTACCTAACGTTAGATCATTATTCGATGCTTTATATTCAGGTATAACATCAGGTAAAATTACAAAAGTTTATGCTGATTCATATTTTACCCAAAAACTAAATTTGGAAGAAATAAAAGAACGAATGACCGCAATAGATACAACCGATGCCGGACGTGATCAATTCAACGATGAAGGTGTAGTAGATGCGCAATATATCAATGAGTTTCATGTCAATTCAGAAACCATTGAAGAGTTTCATTTTCGTGGTATCTGGTATTTTGATGCTAAATATGGTGAACTTAAATACCGTTTACTTGGTATAGCTCCTGTTGCAGTTGATCCTAAAGGTATGGCTGCAGGTGTAACCCCCGATTTGGTAGAAGTATTTTGGGTGTTCTATCCCGATGCACGACTTACATTGCATGAATTTTATGCGTTTAATCCACGTAATACCATGCATCCGATAGATTATGACCATTTGTTAAATGCACGTCGTTTTAGTGGGGTTATATACAAGGAAGACAACGTATATGGCGATCGTCAAATTAAAGAGTATATTCATGACAATGCTTTAAGGCAGTTACTTGAATCTCAACGAATTAAAAGCAAAATACGAGAGTACGAAGAAGACATGTGGAACTATTAAAGTACTTTTTTCAATAAAAAATCAACATCCATCCTTTTTTAAGGGTGGATGTTTTTTTGTAGCTATATCGTATGTCTGGTATAATTTTATTATTTTTGTCATAAACCTAATAATGATGAGAGATAAACTACAATTGATAAAAAATCGGTTTGATGAAGTATCTGATTTAATTATTCAGCCAGACATTATTTCTGACCAAAAGCGTTATGTGGCAATTAACAAAGAGTATAAGGATTTAGAGAGATTAATGGTTAAAATCAAGGAGTATGAAGCTTTGGAAGACAGCATTAAGGAAGCTAAAGAAATATTAGCCGGAGAATCCGATCCGGAGATGATTGAAATGGCTAAAATGGAATTGGACGATGCTCAAAAGCGTTTACCTGAATTAGAAGAAGAAATTAAGTTTATGCTGATTCCTAAAGATCCTGAAGATGCTAAAAATGCCATCGTTGAAATAAGAGCCGGTACAGGTGGAGACGAAGCCGGAATTTTTGCCGGTGATTTGTATAGAATGTACACCAAATATGCTGATAAAAAAGGCTGGCGTACTGAAATTGTTGATTTTAACGAAGGAACATCAGGAGGATTTAAAGAAATAATTTTTAAAATTACAGGAAATGATGTCTATGGTACCATGAAATATGAAGCAGGTGTACATCGTGTACAACGAGTACCGCAAACTGAAACGCAAGGTCGTGTACATACGTCTGCAGCAACGGTAATGGTATTGCCTGAAGCTGAAGAGTTTGATATTGAAATCAACCCTAATGATATTCGGAAAGACTTATTTATGTCATCCGGTCCGGGTGGACAGTCTGTCAATACGACCTACTCGGCAGTACGTTTAACACATATTCCTACCGGTATAGTGGCGCAATGTCAAGACCAAAAGTCGCAACATAAAAATTACGAAAAAGCTTTGGGTGTTTTGCGGTCTAGGCTTTATGAAATTGAATTAAAAAAACGACAAGAAGCAGATGCGCAATTTAGGAAATCTATGGTGTCCAGTGGCGATCGTTCTGCCAAGATACGTACTTATAACTATCCGCAAGGGCGGGTAACAGATCATCGTATTAACTTAACCTTGTATGATTTGCAAAATATCATTAATGGGGAACTTGACAAAATTATTGACGCTTTACGTTTAGCCGATAATACTGAAAAACTTAAAGCCGCCGGTGAACAATTGTAATTTATGCTAAAACTTCGCTTCACAGATCAATTGGGACAAACAATTTTGTTAAGTAGACATCCGAAGAAGATCATTTCCTTGGTACCGTCTATAACTTATATGTTGTTCACTTTGGGTTTAGATAATGAAGTTGCCGGTATTACACGTTTTTGTAAATTACCGGCACATTGGAAAAAGCAAAAAACCATAATTGGTGGTACTAAAGATATTAAATTTGATAGAATTGCCGATTTAAAACCGGATATTATTCTAGCCAATAAAGAAGAAAATACCAAAGAAGTTGTGGCGGAATTGCAAAAAATTGCCCCTGTTTACGTATCTGATGTAAAAAAATTAGAAGACAATAGCATGCTTATTACCGATCTGGGTAAAATATTAAATAGAGAAAGAGCTGCTCAAAAACGCATACAAGAAATACATAAAGCAAATACAATTTATAATCAATTTAATTTTCCACCCAGAAAAACGGCTTATTTTATTTGGAAAAATCCATGGATGACTGTTGGCGGTGATACGTTTATCAACCATATGCTGCAAACAGCCGGTTTTAATAATGTTTTTGCAGATAAGTTCCGTTATCCGCAAGTGGATTTACAACAATTACAAGATATAAACCCTGAAGTCATTTTACTTTCTTCAGAACCTTATCCGTTTAAAGTAAAAGAACAAAAATATTTACAAACATTGTTTCCAAAAGCATGTGTGTTATTAGTTGAAGGTGAGCCATTTACTTGGTTTGGGACATTTCCGTTACAAGCTTTTGATTATTTTCAATCCTTACAAAAACAAATTGCTTTATGCACACAAGAGAAGAAAAACTAGCAGCTTTCGGCCGCTTGCTGGATATTATGGACGACTTACGGGAGGGTTGTCCTTGGGATAAAAAACAAACCAATAACAGCTTACGCCATTTAACTATTGAAGAAGTTTACGAGCTTGCTGATGCTATTTTAGAAAACGATACCGAAAATATCAAAAAAGAGCTGGGCGATTTATTGTTACATATTGTGTTTTATGCCAAAATAGGTTCTGAAACAGGTGATTTCGATATTGCCGATGTTGCTAACGCCATTAGTGAAAAACTGATTTATCGACATCCGCATATCTATGGTGATGTCAAAGTAAATGATGAAAAAGAAGTTAAAGAAAACTGGGAAAGACTCAAACTCAAAGAAGGTAAAAACTCGGTTTTAGAAGGTGTTCCTAAATCTTTACCCGCCATGGTAAAAGCTATGCGTATTCAAGAAAAAGCCAAAGGAGTCGGTTTTGATTGGGACAATGCAGAACAAGTCTGGCAAAAAGTTCAAGAAGAATTAGCCGAATTTAAAGCAGAAGTAGCTAAAAATGACCGGAAAAAAATGACCGATGAATTCGGTGATGTTTTATTTGCTTTGATTAATTATGCACGTTTTTTAGATATTAACCCTGAAACTGCATTGGAAAAAACTAATAAAAAATTTATCAAACGCTTCACATACCTTGAAGAAAAAGCCAAAAATGAAGGTAAAGACCTTAAAAACATGAGTTTGAATGAAATGGAAGCTTATTGGAATGAAGCAAAAAAATAATTTACAATAAATGTCAATTCGTTATCATATTGTCGTTATTATTTTTCTTTTTGTTACATGCTCTTCTGTAGCCCAACAAGAGCAGTCTATCGATAGTATTTTGAATTATGTAGTAGCCCATAAAATAGTTGATAATAACCGGTTAAATCAATTATTACATAAAATAAAAAAAGATTCAGTTCAAATAAAACGTTTAGCCGAATTAAGTCATCAAAAAAAATTTTTGGAAGGCGAAATCATCGCTTACAACATGTTAGGCAAAATATTCCGTATTCATGCCGATTATTCCAAAGCGATTCATTACCATAAAAAAGCTTATGATTTGGCAAAACAAATCGGAGATTTATATAATCAAGTTTACAGTTTGAATATGATTGGAGTGGTTTATCGCCGGATGGATGCCGTTAAATCAGCATTAGAGTATCATAATGAAGCACTTAACCTAGCACTTAACGTACCGAATAAGGATAAAGATATTTGGGAAAATATTGCTATTTCTCATAATAGTATCGGCAATATTTATATGTTATTACAGCGTGATGATTTAGCTCTGAAACATTTTTTAAAGGCGCTTGATATTGAACGAAAATATCAAAATTTATTAGGTTTGGCAATTAATTATCAAAATATTGGTGCTATTTATGAACGCAAAGGGGACTACAATAAGGCATTGGCTTATTATCAAAAATCATTAGACTACAATGAACAAATAAATTCTAAAGTAGGCAAAATTATTTGTAATACAAGTATTGGTAATTTGTTTTTAAAAACAGGAGAAATTCGTAGAGCAGTCAATATCATAAAGCCCAATTTGGATTTAGCCAAGCAATTGGGCGATGCTTATTATATTTCTGATATTTATGTTAATTTAGGAAAGGCTTATCTTCAAGATCAACAATACAAGAAAGCTGAAGATAATCTCCTTAAGGGGCTACGGATAGCTTTAGATAAGAATATACCTTCCGTAGCACAAGAAGCATATAAAGAATTTTCGATATTAAAAGAAAAGCAAGGTAAATATAAAGAAGCATTATTTTTTCATAAGCAATTTAATAAAAAACAAAATGAGATATTAAATGAAAAAAATAGACAATTGGTTTCCGATGTCATTATAAAGCAGCTTAAACTTGAAAACAAACAAAAAATGACAGCTTTAGGAAAAGAAAATTTAATTGTTAAAAAGAAGCTAAACCGTACTAAAAAATCTTTTTATTATACCTTAATGATTTTGTTGTTTATTTTGATTTTGGGTAGTATTTTTCTTAAACAAAGACAGTTGAACAACGAACGTAAATTGATGAATCTTGAGCAAAATTTATTGCGTGCACAGATGAATCCGCATTTTATTTTTAATTCGCTCAACTCCTTAAAAATGTTTATCATTCAGCAAAAACCTAAGGAAGCTGTCGTATATTTGAGCACGTTCTCAAAACTGGTAAGAACTATTTTGCAATCAACTATTGATAAAGAAACTAGTTTAAAGAAAGAAATTGAGACACTCAAAATGTATGTGTCAATAGAAAATATTCGTTTTTCGGATAAAATAAATTTTCATATAAATGTGTCGGAAGATTTGGATTTGGAACACCTTAAAATTCCACCGCTTTTGACACAACCTTTTATTGAAAATGCTTTGTGGCACGGTTTGTCTCCAAAGGAAGGCGAAAAAAACTTAACCATAAATATTTATCCTAAAGATGAGATATATTATGTAATTGAAATTATTGATAATGGGGTCGGGCGAAAACGGGCAGCCGAAATTAGAGCAGCAAGAACCTTTAAACGAGAGTCTGTTGGGATTAAACTATCACAAGAGCGCTTGCGGTATTTTACAAAAAATTATGCTGCCGATTATCAAATCAAATTTGAAGATTTGTACGATGAAAGCGGTGAACCGGTAGGAACGAAAGTCATTATTGTGATTCCGTTTAAACGTAAATGAGAATATAGAAATTGAAAATGTAGAATTAAAAAGTTTAGCTCAATTCCGTTTTATGATGTTAATAATCAGATATTATTATTACTCCTTTCTGGTTCAAAGCTTTGATTCTTACATGTGTTTTATTGTAATGTCAGTCCATCGGGGATCATATAATTATTAAGAAATCTGTTATTTATCCTTTAATGTTTGAAAATAATATACCAATATCTTGAATCATTAAAAAGTGTTTTAAGTGCAAAATCTTTATAATCAAGAAGAAAAAAATGAAATTAGTTATAGACATAGGAAACAGCAATGTAGTTGCCGGTTTAAACAAAGACGGAGAATGGTTACATATTTGGCGCTTTAAAACGGATAAGAATGCCAAAGCACTGGATTATGGTATTAAGTTGTTAAATGCATTATGGGATGCAGGTGTAAACGTCGGACAGATATCATATAAAATTTTGAGTACCGTCGTTCCGGAACTTAAAGCTGAATTTGTAAAGATGCTAAATAATCTCAACGAAGCACCGACTTTGGTCCTTGAAAGAGAAATTTTTAGGGATTTAAATCTGATAATTCCTGCTACCGATGAGATTGGAACAGATTTAGTAGCCAATTCTTTGGCAGTACATAATTTATATCAAACCAATGCCATTATTATAGATTTTGGAACCGCTTTAACTTTCACGGTTATCAATAAAAATGGGCAAATATTAGGTGTTAATATTGCTCCCGGATTAAAAACGGCAATGAATGCTTTGGGCGACAAAACTTCACAATTGGATAGTGTCCCATTGGTATTACCGGATAATCCTTTAGGAACCAATACCGAAACCGCTATTCAAAATGGTGTCTTGTTGGGGTACATTGGTTTGGTTTCATACATGATAGAGCAAATAAAGAATGTTTATAATGAAGATTATCAGGTTATTGTAACAGGTGGTTTAGTCAATGTTCTTAAAGATAAATTACCGCAGATTGATATGGTTGTCCCTAATCTAACTTTGGACGGATTGGCTCTTTTACCACAGTTTATCAAGTCCTAATAATCTCTCCTGAATACTTTTTCAAAATTCAATCTTATTTGTTGTTGCAAATGGTTTAAGCTTATTTCTTTTACGGTTGTAACTTTTTCGTAAATACTTTTGATGTCATAAACTGATTGATTATCCGTTTCTAAAAAAAGCCGGTTAAGTGGAATGTTTTTTATGGCTTCTCGGTTTTTGGAACTATTAAACATGTATGCTCCAAATGAGATATAAAATCCGGATTTAATAAGTTGATGCGCTAAATTGGCATTTTTGCTATAACCATGAATAATCCAAGCAGATTGTGGTTTAAATGTTTTTTTGATAGACAACAACCGGTCATAACATTTGACACAATGAATAATTAAAGGTTTATGATATTGTTCAGCCAGATGCGCTTGCAGCAAAAATATATCTTGTTGTTTTTCAATATCATATTGTTTGATAATTTTAGGCATTAAATCCAGTCCGCATTCGCCTATGGCAATACAATTATCTCGTTTGATGAGATTCTCAAAATACTTGATATTAGATTCGCTTTCATCAATATACCATGGATGAATGCCGATAGAAAAAATATTATGATTTTCAACAGCATCAAGTCCGAGTATATAGTTTTTTACGGCGAGTATGTTGTCGTCATTTGGTGTTTGATGCGTGTGTATGTCAATGTATTTGTTCATCAACGCAATTTAGCAAAAATATGTTTGTCCAGTATTTGACCATTTTTCAAGACTGCTTTTTTTAAGATGGCTTCTCGTTGATAGTTGTTTTTAAGTAGAGCTTTCATAGAGCTATGATTGTGTTCAAACACACTAGCAAAAATGCGATTAATATCCAAATTACTAAATGCCCATTCTGTTGCTAAATGTATGGCATGTGTAGCAATTCCTTTACGCCAGTAAGGTTCGCCTATCCAATACCCTAGTTCAACTGATAATTTATGTATATCCGTTTGACGAACGAACCCTATCACACCACAAAAATCATTTTGATATGTTATGGCAAAGTTATGCAGGTTGGTATCAGTATGGGACATTTTAATAAAAGCAAGTGCATCTTTTTTTGTATAAGGAAACGGGATACGATCTCTTAAATTGTTCCATATATTGATGTTGTTCATCAGTTGTGACAAAATATCTGCGTCATCTAATCGTAATTTTCTTATTTGTACCATTACATATTAAGTAAAAAAATCCCAAGCTACAAAAGCCCGGGATTTTAAAAGTTTAAATTGAGTCTATAATTTGTGGCAAGTTTCCACTTTCCACTTTCTACTTGTCATTTTCAATTAATTTAGTCTAACCATTTGGTAAAGAAATCCATCATGGCTTCTTTTAAATCGTAATGTAAGCGGATGTAAGTACGCATTTCGTCACGCAACGGAATTTGTTCTCTGTACAATCTACCATCAAGCGGTTCGTTTATATCGGCTGTTTTTACAGTCAAGCGTTTTTGTTTGATTTTATGTAATAGATCAGAAATAACTTTACGTTCTCTTAAAATTTTATTTTGAAAGCTTTCCAATTTTATTAAAGCTTGTTTGTCAAGGTTTTTACGAGCGGCTACTTCATCCAATTTTTCTTGAAAGGTATCCATCTCATCTCTGTGAAATTTCAATTCTCTTTTCCAAGTATCCAAGTTAAATTCCAAATCACTTAGATAATTTACTTTTTGCTCCATAATTCCAAATTTTTAGTGGTTATTTTGTGTCTATAAAATTATAACTTTTTTTCTTAAAATGAAAAATTATTTTCCGATTTTAACCAATTCAACTTTAAAGATTAAATCGGAGTTGGGTGGTATCACGCCTCCGGCGCCACGTTCGCCATATCCAAGATACGGTGGGATAAACAAGTAAGCTTTAGTGCCTTCTTTGAGTTGCATGATACCTTTGTCCCATCCGGCTATAACCCGTCCTTTACCTACTTGAAAAACAATCGGTTGACCACGGTCATATGAAGAGTCAAATTTGGTACCGTCAGACAGATATCCGGTGTAGTGGACTTGTACCCATTCGCCGGCTTTGGGTTTTCTTCCGGTGCCTTCTTTTTCAATTAGAATTTTCAGACCGGAAGGGTCTTCTTTGGCTTGCGCTTTTTTACCGGCTAAATCTGCTGTTAATTTCTTTTTGACTTCATTTTTTTTTTGTTCGGCAGCTGTTTTTTCTTTCATATAATCATTAAAGACTTTAACCGCATCAAATTTTTTGGCTTCTTTTCCTTTTCTTATGATAGTTACTTTTTTGATGGTATCGTTTTTTCTAATTTTTTGAACTACATCAAAACCTTTGACGGTATAACCGAATACACTGTACTTGCCGTCTAAAAACGGGGTATCTGTCAATGTGATAAAAAACTGACTACCATTAGTATCGGGCTTATTTTCTCTAGCCATAGATAAGGCTCCTTTAGTGTGTTTAAGGTCAGAGATTTCATTTTTAAATTGATATCCGGGACCGCCTTGTCCATTACCTAAAGGGTCACCTCCTTGAATTACAAAATCTTGTTGTGCGCCGGTAGCTTTGCTGACAACACGGTGAAAAGTCAAGCCGTCATAAAAGTGTTTACCTTTATATTCTTTTTTGACATAAGGATTGGTGCCTTCTGCCAAAGTTACAAAGTTAGCTACGGTTACCGGTGCTTTATCCGGACGTAACTGTAACAAGATATCCCCTTTATCTGTTTGTAGTTCGGCATATAATCCTTCTTTTAAATCGGGATATTTGGATGATTTACATCCGCTTAAGCCTACGATCAATACTAATAAAATCCAACTGATTTGTTTCATAATTATTCTGTTTTTTGTTTGTCTATTTTGTTAATTCTCAATTCTACAATTAAGGGGATATTAGTTCCTATTTTTTTTTCATCTCCATGAAAACCATAAGCTGCACTTGATGGAAAAATAAATACAGCCATTTCGCCTTCTTTTAGTAGTTTTACGGCTTCGCGAAAACCTCTAAAATAATTTTCGTGATCAACCCGATAAGTTTTATCACCGATTTCTTCAAAACTGTAAATAACATTGCTACTCAAATCTTTGATTTCATAATTGAGCATTACCAGGTCACCGGCTTCCGGTTTCTTTTGGGATTTTTGGTTTTGTTTTAGATAATAATACCAAAAACCGTGACCGGAATCAATATAATGATGAATTGTATCTTTTGCAATCATTTTTGAGATATAAGTTTCTTCACGCCGGTTGAGTTCCTGATTGTGCCGTACAGATTCCATATCAATATGTGATTTTTGGTGCTGTATCGGTTCACGGGCAGCTTGATTGTTATTCTTACACGATCCCAAAAGCAATATGACGATAATGTTTATAAAGAATTTAATCATTTTTGACTTGTAATTCGGTTATAAATTCAGGTAATTTTTCTAAAAATAATTTTACGGTTTCATCTAGACTTGTTTGAGTCCTGCCGCCGGCTGCATTCTTATGTCCGCCACCATTAAAGTACCTTTTGGCGAACTCATTTGCCGGAAAATTACCTTTGGAACGGAAAGAGATGCGAACACCTTCATTTTCATTTTCATTTTCTAAAAACATAACGGCAAAATCAGCATCTTTTAGTGATAAGCCGTAGTTGACAAAACCTTCTGTATCACCTTTTTGATAGTGGTGTTTTTTTAAATCGGACTGACTCAAGGCGATATATGCGGTTTTGTATTGCGGTAAAAAAATGAGTTTGTTTAGTGCCTCTCCTAAAAGATGTAATTTGTCTAATGAGAATGAATCATAAATTTTGATCTGTATCTCATTATGATTAATACCTTTTTTCATCAAATCTGCAGCAATACACATCGTATGCGGAGTGGTATTTGGAAATTTGAAAGATCCTGTATCGGTCATAATACCGGTATATAAGCATGTTGCTATATCTTTGTCAATGAGATTTTGTCCGTTCAAACCGGAAATAAAGTCAAAAATCATTTCACTGGTTGAACTTTTTGATGGATCTGAAAATTTGAATTCGGCATAATTTGCGGGTTCCAAATGATGATCAATCATAACAAAAGTATGGTTGTTTAAGGTTTTTAAGAATTTCTCAAAGTCTTTGCCAACACGGGATAAATCATTAAAATCCAAGGTGAAAATAGCTTGAGATTTTTTTAATATTTCTTGTATTTTTTGAGTTTGTTGTTCAAAAATTAAAACATCATTGATACCCGGAAGCCATTTAAGATAATTAGGAATTTCATTGGGTGAAATCAAGTCAATATCAATATTTTGTTTTTGTAAATATTGTTTTAACGCCAAACCAGCCCCTAAAGCATCACCATCCGGATTACGATGAATAATAATGGCACTATGTTTAACTTGTGTCAATAACTTTTTAAAAGACTCCGGTATTTCTATCATCTAACTTAAATTAAGTAACAAAAATACAAAATTATTAACAAGCGATAACGAGAATTATTAATAATAATTGAAATTTCTGGCACTTAGTAATTTGTGGTAAATTTTCAATCTAAAATTTTTAGTTTTTAACTATTTTAGTTCCCTCTTGATTTTGAATGCCTTTTAAATCGGTTATCAAAACTTCTTTACCACCGGATTTAATAAAATTAATAGCAGCTTGTATCTTTGGTGCCATGTTACCTTCACCGAATTTACCTTTTTTCATATATTTAACGGCATCTTGCACATTGATGGTTTTGAGAGCTTTCTGCCGGTCTGTGCCGTAATCGAGATACACATAAGGTACATCGGTTAAGATGATAAATTGGTCGGCATTGATTTGTTTGGCAAGTAGGGCAGTGGCTAAATCTTTATCGATTACAGCTTCTGCACCGTGTATGGTGTTACCTTCAATGGTAACGGGTACCCCGCCACCGCCTACGGCAATAACAATTGCACCGTTTCGTGCTAAAGTGTTTATGGTATTTTTGCTGATTATATCTACCGGTTTAGGTGAGGGAACAACCCGTCTCCAACCGGTTTTACCGTTTTTGGTTTCTTCTTTAAAAATCCAAGCTTTTTCGCTTTGTAGTTTTTCAACTTCAGCGGTATCATAGTAGGTTTTACCAACCCGTTTGGTCGGATTTTGAAAAGCCGGATCATCGGCTGAAACTTTAACCATGGTATTAGTGGAAATAACTTCACGGTTTATATCGTTTTGATGTAATAAACTAAAAAGTTCACTTTGAATTAAATAACCGATTTCACTTTGAGTGTCGGCAACAGCTACATCTAAAGGGACTTGTGGAATGTCGTAAACTTGTTCACCGGCATCATTTTTTAATAAAATATAACCAACTTGAGGTCCATTACCATGCGTGATAATTAAATCATGACCTTCTTTTATTATGGGGTATAAACTTTTTAGTGTTTCTCTGATATTTAAAGATTGTTCGCTAATACTGCCTTTTTGCCCGTTTTTGAGCAATGCGTTGCCACCTAGAGCTATGATGATTAATTTTTTTGTCATTTTTTTAAATTTTTGGATTGCGAATTTACTGAAAATTTTAGTTATAATGATATGACGATTCAATATAGTCCGATTTTTGTCCGGTATGAGTTTTGATTTATTGAGCTATATTTATTTTGTATCGATATGTTTTGCGTCCAGATTTTTGTTGACTTTTCTAGTCAATCTATTTTAGAACAAGTCTTTATTTCAGGCAAAGGCCAAGTTCTAAAATCTAATTTCAAAAATCTAAAATTATATGGAACACCAAACACCCGACATCCGGCAACGGGACAATATCAATATTTTGAAAAGTTATTTTTTTATGGGATATTTGTAAAAACACAAAATGATGCCTTTAAAAACCATACAACAACAAGTCGATGATTGGATCAAACAATACGGCGTGCGATATTTTAACGAACTGACGAATATGGCTATTTTAACCGAAGAAGTAGGGGAGGTGGCTCGTATTATGGCACGGCTTTATGGTGAACAGTCTGAAAAAGAAACTGACAAAAAGAAAGACTTAGGCGAAGAACTTGCCGATGTATTGTTTGTATTAACAGCAATTGCCAACCAAACCGGTGTAGATTTGCAAGCAGCATGGGATCAGAAAATGCAAATCAGAACCAAGCGTGATGAAGTGCGTCATCGTCGTAATCAAAAATTAAAATAATTTCTAAATTTATTGTAACTCATTTTTGTGATTATAAAAAGTGTATTTTTGCCAAATACGAATTAGAAATATTATATGGATTTTACGTTATTTAAATATTTAACCGGTTTTTTTGTGGTTGCAATTGCAGCCTTTCAAATAGCCAAGTTTTTACAAAAAAAAATACATTTTCCGCTAATTACCGGATTGATATTGACCGGTATTTTAGCCGGTAGTTCTTTTTTGGGGTTTATACCGGATTATGCCATACCAAAGCTTAATTTTTTAAATGAAATTGCTTTGGCAATCATTGCTTTTTCTGCCGGTGCCGAACTGCATTTAGAGGAGTTACGAAGTCGGATGCGCAGTATTAGGTGGATGATTGTAGGACAGTTACTTGTTACTTTTATTTTAAGCGGTATTTTTATTTTTTTTATTGCTGATTATATTCCATTTATGCAAGAAATGACAACCGCTGTCCGCATTGTTGTTGCAATGTTATTTGCTACAATTTTTGTAGCGCGTTCACCTTCGTCAGCTATTGCAGTTATTAACGAGTTGCGTGCCAAAGGTCCTTTTGTAAAAACGGTTATGGGGGTTACTGTTGTAAAAGATGTTTTGGTAATCATACTTTTTGCTGTAGTTTTTGCTATATCAAAAACTGTTATTAACGGCGATCCTCTCAACCTTAATTTCCTTTTAGTTTTATTATTACAAATTGGTTTGTCATTTGTTTTTGGTTTTGTTTTTGGTAAAATTTTAGAATATTTGTTAGCAACTAATTTACCATTTAAATATAAAGCATTTATTGTAATCTTAATAGGTTATAGTATATATATATTAAACCATTGGGTTAGTTATCAAGCTAATTTATCAGGTTTTCATTTCGAATTAGAGCCATTACTTATTGCTATTGTAGCCAGCTTTTATGTTACTAATTATACTACTTATAATCATGAGTTTGAGGTTATTTTAGAACATATTAGTCCTTATATTTACATTATCTTTTTTACGTTGACAGGAGACTCTCTTTCCTTACAAACTTTAATAGAAGTTGTTGAAATTGCCCTTATATTATTCATTATTAGAATTATAACTTTAGTCATCGGCGGTATTATTGGTGTTATGGCTGCCAAAGATGATAAAAAATATACCAAAATTGCTTGGATGCCTTATGTAACACAAGCCGGCGTTGCAATAGGTTTAACTACTATGATATCAAATACTTTTCCGGAATGGGGACATGAATTTGAGACGATTATCATTGCTATTATTGTTTTGAATCAAATCATTGGACCGCCTTTGTTTAAATGGGCAATTAAATACGTTGGGGAGGCACACCAAAAACAAGATTTTATTAAAACAGATACAAAAAATAAAGCGATTATTTTTAGTTTAGACAGTATTTCCTTAGCATTAGCTCGTTTGCTGAAACAAAAGGCTTGGAATGTAAAAATAGTTACAACACAAAAAGAACATAATGTTAAAGATATTGATATTTTACATGTTGACACTTACAATAAAAATAATATTGAAAAATTAAATTTAGGTAACCCCGATAGTGTTATTTTATTGTATCCGGATGATGAGAAAAATTTTGAAATAGCCGAATGGCTCTATGAAACTATTGGATCACCTAATATGATTACCCGTTTGGAAAGCGGATCGTTTGCTCAAAAATTTAAAGAAATTGGAGTTAAAGTCATTGAACCGACAGCGGCTATGGTTAACCTTTTGGATCATATGGTTAGAGCACCTGAAGCCACCAATATCTTGCTCGGTTTTGATAAAGACCAAGATACGATTGATATTGAAGTTCGAAATTCTGACTTAGTTGGTTTGCGTATCCGTGATTTGCACTTGCCGCAAGATGTCATTATCTTATCACTCAAACGTCGAGGCAATACGGTTATCACTCATGGTTATACCCAGTTGCGTCTCGGAGATATTCTGACTTTTGTCGGTTCCAAAGATAGTTTGGAGCAAGTACGATTGCGGTTTGAGTTTTCTTAAAAACCTAAAATCAATTTAGCAATAGTAAAAAAGATATAGATACCGAAAATATCGTTACTGGTGGTTATAAACGGACCGGTGGCTACAGCCGGGTCAATGCCGCGTTTGTGAAGAAATAACGGAATAAACGTCCCGATTAATGATGCCATAATGATAACGGAAACTAAAGAAATAGCAACGGTTATTGCCATTTTCAAATCAAATCCCGTTAAGATATGTCCTAATAAAAACTTACCAATTAACAATAAAATTATAGCTAATATAATACCGTTCATCAAGCTTAATGATACTTCTTTAATCAGTCGTTTCCATACGGAACCGGTTAGTGTGCCGTTTGCCAATCCTTGTACGACTATGGCAGAAGATTGCACACCGACATTACCGGCGGTTGCGGCAATAAGCGGTGTAAAGAAGAATAAAGTGCCGTATTGGTTCATGGCATTACCGAAACCACTCAAGACAATAACACTGGCAAAACCTCCGATAAGTGCGACTATTAACCATGGTAAGCGAGCTTTCATAAGTTGAAAAACGGAATCATCTGCTTCAACATCTTCAGAAATACCGGCAGCCATTTGATAGTCCTTTTCGGCTTCTTCTTTGATATAATCGACAACGTCATCAATGGTAATTTGTCCGACCAATCTGCCTATTTCATCGACAACCGGTATGACAAATAAGTCATATTTTTGCATGATACGAGCCACCTCGTCTGCTGAATCATTTACGTTAACAAAATGAATATTGTTGTTATAAACATCTTTAATTGGTGTTTTGGTCGAAGTAGTTAAGAGTTTTTTTAATGATAAACGCCCTTTTAAATGGTCTTCGTCGTCCACGACATAAATGGTATGAACTTTTTCCATTTCTTCGGCTTGTTTGCGCATGTCAGCAACGGCTCGCAGGACATTCCAATTTTCATTGACTTTTATAAATTCTTTCCCCATTAAGCCTCCGGCAGTGTCTTCATCATACCGTAGCAATTCGACTATATCTTTGGCATGTTCTTTATCGTCTATATGTGAGATTACTTCTACCTTTTTATCTTCGGGTAGTTCGGCAATAATGTCAGCAGCATCATCAGTTTCTAATTCTTCAACTTCTTCGGCAATTTCTTTGGCTGAAAGGCTTTCAAGTATTTTTTCTTTAAGGTCATCATCCAGTTCGGCGATAATGTCAGCTGTAATATCACTATCGAGTAGTCGGATGACATAAAGAGCCTGTTCAAAATCAAGCTCATCAAGTATCTCCGCTAAGTCGGCAGCATGTAAACCATCTAACAATTGCACTATACGAGCATTATTTTTTTGTGCAATATATTTTTGAAGATTTTCGGTTATATGTCGGTATTCTTTATATGTCATTTTTAATCATTTGAGCCAATTTGACAAATTCTGCAGGCGATAGTTGCTCCGGTCTTTTTGCAAAGATACGAGCTTGTTTTAAATTATCACTCAAATTATAAGATTTTAAACTGTTACGTAAAGTTTTACGGCGCTGGTTAAATGCCGTTTTGACCAATTTTTTGAAATACTCGTACTCAATGTCCGGAATTTTTTCTTTTCGTGTGAGTCTGATAACCCCTGATTTTACTTTTGGAGGCGGATTAAATACTTGTTCATTTACGGTGAATAGATATTCTGTATTATAATAAGTTTGAGTTAAGACCGATAGAATACCGTAAGTTTTATTTCCATGTGTTGCCGTGATACGTTCTGATACTTCTTTTTGAAACATGCCGGCAAATTCCGGAACCATATCTTTGTGTTCCAGTACCTTAAAGACAATTTGTGTAGAAATATTGTAAGGAAAATTGCCAATAATTCCTATTTGTTTCTTTTGAAAAAGCTTTTGCAAGTCGATTTTTAAAAAATCAGCTTCTATAATTTTATTGTTTAAATCGGGAAAATGTTTTTGTAGAAAAGAAACCGATTCACTATCAATTTCAATGACAAATATTTCTTTGTTTGATACTTTTAGAAGGAATCTCGTCATAACACCCATTCCGGGACCTATTTCCAAAATAGTATCATAGCTATCCAATTTAAGGGATTGTGCGATTTTTTTGGCAATATTTTTATCGGTTAAAAAATGTTGTCCCAGATGTTTTTTCGGCTTGACATTCATGATATTAGTATATTATTATTTGAGTTGAAAGATAAAAATGTGATTTTTTTGAGTTAGATAGAATGATTTATTCTTTAGACCTTCCTTGAGCGCTTAAGATACAAAAAAAGAGACATCCACAGATATCTCTTTTTCATTTTTTATATATGATTAGAATATTTTATTCCAAGATCAATTTTTGAGCAGCGTTTTGATTACCATTATCAATTTTTACAAAATAAATACCGCGGGTATATCCGTCAACATTAATTGTTTGATTAAATTGCTCAGTAGGTTCAAAAGTTTTATTATAGATTTCTCTGCCGCTTAAATCATACATTCTTATCTTAATATTTTCAGTTTTATTGGTTACATCAAAACTGATATGAACTGTTTGATTTGCCGGATTAGGATAAATATTTAAGTTGTTTAAATTGTTTTGAACAACTCCACCGGAACCTTGAATGGTAAATCGACCTTTTGCCATATCAAAGAAATAATTGTTATGGGCTTTGACCATAAAACGTCCCAAGTTAGTATCTTGATAATGCGGCACATTAAATGTTGCCGAACCGTTGTTAGGAATGTTACTGGCGACAGTTACCGGAAAGGTGGCACCATTATCAACAGAAAGAAGGATATCGACAGTAGTACAATTTACTAGTCCACCATCTGTTCCGGCAACATCCCAAGTTATAGTTTTAGGCGCACCTGCCTGTAAGGTTTCCGCACTGTTCATATTGGTTACTCTAAAAGGTCCGGTATTGGCATCAACATTTAATTGTAGGTAATCAAAAGGTGATTGTCCACCACCCGGGTGATTGTCTCTAACAGTAATGGCAAAAGTTAAAGTTCTACTTACTGAAGGTAGTTTTTCCCAAGTATTACCATAACTGCTATTAAGAATATTAGCCATTTTAGGAAAATATCTGTTATTGTTGGTAGTGGGATTATTAGTTCTAAATGCCGGACCAGATGTGTTAGTTGGATTAGGAACCCAATAGGTAGAACTGCTGTTAGATACAGCATCTATCTGTTCCCAACAATAGGTTAAAGCATCATTGACATCTTGGTCGGTTGCAGTCGCGGTTAACATAAAAGGGGTTGATTTGGGAATGTATGCATTAGCATAACTAACCATGTTGATGCTAGGTGTATGATTACCAATATTAGTGTTTGTCGAACAAGTTGCCTGTGATGAAATAAAGTTGCCTGCTTCTGCGATACTAATTACATGAAAATAGTCATCACTATGCAGTTGAACATTGGGCGAACAAACACCGGCATATGCCATAATAGAACTTCCACTTCCGGGTTCAACCGCTGTACTAAGATTTCTATTATTATTACAAGAATTTCCAAAGGTGTGATTACAACCGAAAGCATGTCCTATTTCGTGAGCAACAAAATCTATATCATAGGTATCGGTTCTAGGACTGGTTGAACCGGTTACAGAGCGTCCTTTAAAAGGACCGCAAATAATACCTAAACCGGAAATACCACCTCCGGCATAGGTTGAGAATAAATGACCACCATCATAATTTGACGAGCCGATTTGTGTATTCAATACGTTGGTATTGTCATCTAACATAGAGATAATATCCGAGTTGTCATAAGGATCGGTATTAGGATCTAAAAAGATAGCATTTGTTTCATTTGGAACCAATTCTAAAGTGACCCCTAAATCTCTTTCATAAACAGAATTTACTCTGTCAATAGTTTCGGTTACTGCTGCTAAAACAACAGTCTTTTTTTCTGCATCAGTTGCATTGGAAGGGATGATACCTAAGTTAATTGCTCTATTTACATGAAATTGAGAATATTCACCGGTTGTTCCGACAGCAAAACGATAAGTTCTTAAAAGTTCATCATCAATTCTGGCAGCATCCAAATTTATATCATCTGCAACCGGTTCACTATCGGTAAAACATTGAAATTCTTTGGGAGATACTTGATCTTTGGTATATACGATATTGTGTTGTAAATCCCGGGTAGCAGGTTCAATAACTAAACCCGGTTTTCCGGGACGCAAAATACCAATACGTAAGCCTAAAGGACTAATGACAATGGAAGCAATATCACCGGTGGTACTATAGCCGCGGTAAGTATAAATTTGATTGTCGGACTTCAAAGATTCAGGCAAAGTGGTTGATTGATAAATCTTAAAATTTACCAAATTGCCGTTTTCATCCGGAATAGCATAATCAATATTGGAAGTAACATTCTCAGTCATTAAAGGTGCGGAGTATAACATGTTTTGAATAGCCGGAATATCTACTTCAAAAGTTCGATATTGTTGCGGTATCCGATTAGCAGGAATGACTTCTTTGTCAATATTGATATAAGCGGTTCTCCAATAATTATTTTGAGCAAATAGTGAAAAGCTCAATATAAAGCTTAAAAATAGAAGTTTTGTTCTCATAAATGAATGTTTAAGTAATGAAGGTACAAATATAAGAATTTGATAGAGAAAAAACGCATCATTAAAAGAATTTTTGAAAAGGTTCCTTTCTTTTGTCATATTTTAAACCTTGTAAAACAGAAGATTTAATACCTATATTAAAATACCAATATGATGGTTTTAACGGATTCCAAGTTAAAGACATTTGCCAACTTTTTAAATCTCTGTGAAATGTGAATTGTGTAAATGAAAAATCTTTTTTGACCAAATCGTAGCCTGAACGATAACTGATATTCCAAGAAGGTGAGAAGTTTATTTTTCCTGAAAAGTTGATTGAATGTACACTAATTTCATTAAACCAAAGATTATTTGGATGATACTTTTTATTTTTATAATTAAATGTATAATTGATATTCATGGACCATATTATATTGTTATAAAATAATTCAGCATCTAGACTTTTTTGGGCTTTATCATTAGACTTATCAATCTTTTTTGCAAAAGTTTTATTGCTGAAATTGTATCCTGTAGTTAAATTAAAATTTTGAATACGTCCAATACCTTGTTGTTTTTTCCAAGCAAATTGATCTATATTACTCCCCTTTTCATCTAAAGCATAAAAATCATACAAAGCTCCCATGTTTATAGTAAATCCTTGTACGATTGTTGCGGTAGATCGTAAACTAACCTTGGCTAGTTTGAGCGAATCCGCTAAAAAATTGTAGCCGGTTGATGCCGTTAAAAACCTGATTTTTTTTGATTTGCCATCTTTGGTTTTTATTTTGGCTTCAAAATCGTTAGATAGACTCATAGTCAATGTTTTAGATTCATTTATGTTTGGTGTGCCATACATTCCGTTGTCAAAAATAGTGTAGTCCACATATTCATTAATTGTCCAATTGTAAAATTGTTTAATATACTTGGGATTTACCGGATGATATGCTGCATTAATGCCGATGTTAATTGTATGTCGAATACCTTGCAGTAAGTGCTCTTTTCCAAAAAGATATGTACCGTAAATACTGGTTGATAAGCTTGTGGAAGCATTAATATCACGAAAAGATGTCCACCCGTTTTGACGGATAGTACGTGGATTATTTCTTGATAAATCCCATTGTTTTTTAACGCTTTGCATAACCCAAACTTCTTTATAGGTAAGTTTTGGTTGTAAGTTTAAGTATTTGAATAATTTTAAGTTGGTACTAATCGGTATGGAGTGCATGGCACCGAGTTCAGCATTTTGCCACATTTGTTTTTTAAAAAATAAGCTGTCCACGGTATTAATTTTTTGTTGGGCATCAAGTTGGTAGGTGAAGTTAATACGTTGAAAAGCATTGTTTTTCATTCCGTTTTTTGCAAAAGGATAAATGCGACTGATATTCAAATTAAATTGTGGTAAAGTCATATTTATTTTACCGGTATTGACATTTTGTTTATGGCTCAGATTAACGGAAAAGTGCATAGGTAACTCAGCAAAATTTTGCTGATAAATAATAGATGAGCCAAATTCATTACTCAAACGGTTATTCGTATTAAGTATATCGGTATAACTATATGAGTCACGGTAATATTTACTACTACCCAAATCGACGTTTGCCGTAAAACTACTTAGTGGACTGCTTTTAGTATCATTACTGTGGGTCCAATGGATACGCCATTCGGTGGTTTTTTCATATTTAGGTAGCTCCGATTGAATAGTATTTATGTATTTAAAACTATAATCACCTGAAAACTTATAGCGTTTAACATAACGAGAAGATAATTGTAAACCATAAGAACCATTAGTATATATGTCTCCGGTAGTTATCAAATCCATATATGGACTGATAGCCCAATAAAATCCGCCACCGGTTAAAGCGTAACCTTTGTGAGTTTCTGCAAAGGTGGGCATTAAAAAACCCGATGTTCGAGTTTCGGTAAGTGGAAAAAAACCGAATGGTATTATCAAAGGTGTAGCAACATCTTCTATCCACATTTGGGTTGTACCGATAACGATTTTTTTGCCGGGAACTATTTTGGCTTTCTTTGCCAAAAAATAATATTCGGGGTGTTCTTTATCAGTTGAAGTGGTAAATTTAATATTTTTAACAAAAATAACACTATCATTATATTTTTTGGTAACAGCGCTGTGCATGCTAAATTCACCTTCTTTTGTATATGTGTTCCATACCAAAGCTTTCTTGGTTTTAAAGTTAAAACGAATACTATCGTTTTCAGTTTCCGTATTTCCTTGTTTAAAAATAGGTCGTTGCGATAACTGTCCTAATGAATCCGGAACACGCCCCGCATAAACCTCCTTTTTGTCATAATCAACGTAAATTACGCCTGCTGTTAAATCGATATCTTGATATTTAACATGTGCTTTGTTATAGAGTTTAATAAATTTTTTTCGTTGATTGATTTCGGTATAATCTTCGGCATAATGATAAAGTTCATCGACTAAAGTGCTTTTAACCAATGTGTCTTTTCGTGTGGTTAAACTATCTTGATGTTTTATAATTGTATCTTTAGATTTTATAACTGTTGAATCTTGAATATTTTTTTTTATATGAGATATTTTTCTTAAATTGTTGTCCAATTGAGCTAAAATGTCGTTTGAAAAGAAAAAAAACAGTACAAAAAATAACCAAAAATATGTTTTGGTAAACAATTTGCTTATGTTATTTTTGTAAACTGTCATATTTAATGTTAATTTGCTAAGGGCAAAAATAAATCTTTTGATTTAGATATGATTAATAAAGCATCAAAAACTATGTTATACCAATCAAAAATAAAATTGTTACTTTTTTTTGTAGCAATAATCGTGCAATTTCCTTTAGCAAAAAGTTTTGCACAACAAAAAAAGTTTAAAGTAGTGATTGATGCCGGACATGGAGGACATGATACGGGAACTCGCGGAACCGGAAAAATGCGTAAAAAAGAAAAAGATATTGCTTTGGCTGTAGCCAAGTTAGTTGCTAAAAAACTTAATGCATATAAAGATATCAAACCAATATTGACCCGTAATAAAGATATATTTCTTAAGCTGTATGAGCGAGCAGAAATAGCTAACAAGAATAAAGCTGATTTGTTTATATCTATTCACTGTAACGCAAATAAGAACA
>JALWLE010000102.1 GCA_026996605.1 Flavobacteriales bacterium | reverse complement strand
CGAACCATTCAGGTTGAGAAAATTATAGCAAAAATTATACTAAAAGTCACTATTTTTAGTGATTTTCTTTAATCTCTTTAGCCTTTTCAACACACGCATCAATCAAAGGCTCATCAGCCACAACATAGCGACAATACTCTGGCAGATGCTCTCTAGTAGCATGACCAATTAAAACAGCCATATAAGAGCTATGCCACTCAAAGTTCTTAAAAAAGCACTTAATAGTAGATGGTGAGGTAAAGATAATAACAGCTCCCTCTTTAGGCTTCTGCTCTTTAGTATACTTCACACAAGAGGTCTCATAGATTATCTGCTCTTGTAGGTCTATGCCAACTTTTTCTAAATATGATTTTGAGTCAAAAGAGACAACTTTAGGGCGAAGATAGAGAATCTTTCTAGTTGAAAAAAAGGCTTCAATATCTTTAGCTAAAACCTCTCCATAAAACTTTGTAGGGTGGTAGATTACCTTGCCCCCTAACTCCTCTATCTTCTTTTTTGTTGCTTCACCAATGGCTATGCAAGGAAAGTTTTTCCAAGACTCATCAATACTATTTGCAGAGACAACAGCCTGTTTTGAGGTAAACATTAAGGTATTACAAGAGGAGAAGTCTATCGTATCAGCTACAAGCTCAAATGAAATCATAGGCAAAGAGGCAACACCCTCTTTTTTTAGTGGAGAGAGTAGGTAAATCATAACTTTTTGCACTCTACTTGACCAGAGGCAAAGCAGTCATTTATTTCAGAGTCATCAAAAGGGTCATAGTGAGGGGTAATTACCCACGCCTTTGTAGTGTCTAGTTTCATTATCTCTGCCTCTATCTCATCAGATATACGGTGAGCCTCTATTAGGTATAGATTTGGTTGCAATACTAAGTGAAACTCAACAAAGTTAACCTTTCCATCTGTTCGTGTCTTTAACCAATGGTAGTCATTGACCTCTTTATGAGACTCTATTATCTTTTTTATCTTCTCTACAGTCTCTTTAT
Organism: Flavobacteriales bacterium; assembly: GCA_026996605.1. Lineage (GTDB taxonomy): Bacteria > Bacteroidota > Bacteroidia > Flavobacteriales > Flavobacteriaceae > WGBX01. Next base: position 1,911 of record JALWLE010000102.1, on the reverse strand, counting down.
CTAATGCTCTATCGAGTAAAATTAAAATCCCCTCCTCTATAATCTCATAAGCAGAGTAGATAATATAGACTCCAATTCCAAACCCAAAGAGTGCATCTATCCACTCCCAACCTGTTAGATATACAATCCCCAATGAGAGTAAAATAACCCCATTTGACCACAAGTCTGTTTGATAATGCAGTGCATCAGACTTAATAACCAAATTATTAGTAGCCTTTGAGACAGCAAGAAGATAGCAAACCAAAACAAAAGTAACAACTATAGAGATAACCATAACCACAATAGCAGGGGTCAAAAGTGTTGTCTCTTCATGATGTAGAGCCTTTTGTATAGCCTCATAGATAATATAAAGCCCAGAGATAGTAATAACCGTCCCCTCAATAACGGCTGCTATAGCTTGAATTTTCCCTTTTCCATACTGAAATTCATCACTAGCTTTCTCTTCAGCCTTTTTAATAGCAAAAAAGTTAAAGATAGATATTAGAGTATCTAACAACGAATCAATAGCCGAAGCCAAAACAGCTACAGAACCAGAAGCTACCCCTATAAAAAACTTAACAAATGTAAGTGTAGTCGCTACAACAGTTGCTACAACCGTAGCTCTCTTTTCAGATGACATCTTCATATTTACTCCTCTTCATCATAAGGCAATTCTAACGCATCAATATGAACAATAGCTGAACTCCCTGCAATTCCCTGAAGAGAACCATACATCTCTGTTGTATTTGCCAATACCCCATCAATAGTCTTTTGACGACGTTTCCAAGAAGCCATAAGTGAGCGTTTCTCTTTCTCTAACTCCTCTTGCATCTTCATAAACCCATCGACAATGGCTTTCATCTGCATAGAGAACTCATTTCCTGTCATGTAGTTGTAGAGCAGTGACATCTTATCGGCTCTGTTCTCCTCTTTTTGCACACTCTTTTGCACATTAATAAGTGACTGACGGAGCAGAGAGACCGAGCCTTTAAACTCCTCTAAACTACAGACCCAAATGCCATCTACAAAACCCATTCGGCTCATATCTTTTGGGTAGACCGAAGTTACAAGCACCCCAATATCTGCATTTACCTTTAGCATATCTTGCTTTAACTTAGTTATCCACCCATCAGACCAAGCCTTAGTATTTTTGGACTCATAGCAAATAACTCCACAGTTTTGAAGCTCTCGTGTATGTACCCTCTGTATACAGTCTGCTCCAAATGCCCCCTTTTTCACCTCTTCAACCGTATCAAAAGGAAATTGAGAAGCCAACCAAGACTCAATAGCAAGTTCAAGAGCCTCTCCTTGAGTTTGCATAGAACTCTGTTGAGCCTTTCGTTGAGCTGACTCAATATCTCGTTTCATCTGCTCTATCTGCTCATCTTTCTGTTTAAGTTTAAGCTCACTCTCTTGGGCTAATGCCTTTTTTATCTTCTCTTTTTCAAGCTGTAGCTGTCTGCTAAGTTCTAACTCTGCTTCCATCTTAGCTTTAGAGGCTAACTCCTCTTTTTCACGCTTTAGCTTCTCTATCTCTGCTTTAGAACGGTTTAGCTCTTTAATCTGCTCTGACTTCTCATTTAACTCTTTTTGCAAAGCCAACAGAGCCTCACCCTGCTCTGCTTCAAGCTCTCTTTTAAGCTCATCGTGTAGTTTTTGCTTCTCTTGTTTTAGTTGCTCTTTTGTTGCCTTTTTTAGTGCCTCTTCAAACCTCTCCTCTTTAGCTTGAAGCATCTCAAACTTCTTCTCTAAAGCCTCCTCTTTTTTTCTATTTTCTTCTTCTAGTCTCTGTTTGTCTAGTAGAGTTTTCTGTTTTAACTCCTCTTCTAGTTGATGGTATAAGATTTTATTTACATCTATTTTTTCTTTGCAGTTTGGGCAGTTTATAGTTGTTTTATCTGACATTTTAATTTTCCTTACTCTTATTGAGTG
>JALWLE010000101.1 GCA_026996605.1 Flavobacteriales bacterium | reverse complement strand
ACATTTTCTCTTATGGTAGTATTGTCTCCGATTATGGCTAGGGATTCTTCGCCTTCAAATTTTAAATCTTGGGGTTCTCCGGCAATCACGCTTCCTGAAAAGATTTTACAGTTTTTCCCAATACGAGAGCCTTCCATTATAGTAACGTTTGGTCCTATCCAAGTCCCTTCGCCTATTTCAACATTTTTGCTGATACTGACAAAAGGTTCAATAACCACGTTTTTAGCTATTTTAGCCTCGGGATGGATATATGCTAAAGGTTGATTCATTCTAATATTTTTTATTTTTTTACTATTTGCGCCATTAATTCCGCTTCTGCTACGAGTTGTCCATTGGCATAAGCATAGGCTTGCATGTGACAGATGCCACGTCGTATAGGTGAAATCAGATCGGCTTTAAAAATTAAGGTATCACCGGGCTTTACTTTGCGTTTAAATTTGACTTTGTCCATTTTCATAAAATAAGTCAAATAATTTTCGGGGTCAGGTACGGAACTCAGCACCAAAATACCACCGGTTTGTGCCATAGCTTCTACTTGCAAGACACCGGGCATTACAGGCGCTCCGGGAAAATGACCTACAAAAAACGCCTCATTCATTGTTACGTTTTTCATCCCTATAACATGTGTGTCGGATAACTCCAATATACGATCAATCATTAAAAACGGGGGGCGATGCGGCAATAGTTCCATAATTTTCTCAATACCCATCAAGGGTGGTTTGTTGAGATCAAAGTCAGGGACTTTATTGCGTTTTTCGTTTTTGATGATTTTTTGTAATTTTTTAGCAAATGCCGTATTGACTTTATGTCCGGGTTTGTTGGCTATAATTTTACCTTTAAGTTTGGTACCAACCAATGCCAAGTCGCCGACAACATCTAATAATTTATGACGGGCAGCTTCATTAGGCCATTGTAAATCTACGTTGTTTAAAATACCGTTTGGTTTGACTTCAAAATCGTCTTTCTTAAAATAATCTTTTAATAAGTCTTTGGTTTCGTTTGAAATCTCTTTATCGACAAAAATAATGGCGTTGCTTAAGTCACCACCTTTGATTAATCCGTTTTTAAGCAACATTTCAAGTTCGTGTAGAAAACTAAATGTGCGTGCAGGGGCAATTTCCGTTTTAAAGTCTTTTAATTTTTTTAAATAGGCATTTTGCGTACCGAGTACTTTGGTGCCGAAATCAACCATGGCAGTGACTTCATAATGGTCAGCCGGCATAATCAAAAGTTCACTTCCGGTTTCAGTATCAACGTATGAGATAACTTTTTTAATAACGAATTCTTCTCGTTCAGCATCTTGTTCTTCAATACCGGCTCGTTCAATCATTTCAACAAAATATTTAGAAGAACCATCCTTAATAGGCGGTTCGGCAGCATCAAGTTCAATAATGCAATTATCGAGGTCCATACCTATTAAAGCAGCTAACACATGTTCAGTTGTATGTACTTGTACACCGTTTTTTTCAAGTACGGTACCCCGTTCGGTTTTATTAACAAATTGAGCACTAGCTTCTATTTCGGGTTTGCCTTCCAAATCAACTCTGACAAATTTAAAGCCGTAATTGACAGGTGCAGGTTTCAATGTCATTTTAACCTTTTCACCTGTATGTAAGCCAACTCCTTCTATTGAAACAGGTTTTTGAAGTGTTTTTTGTTTTATCATGATTGGGTTTATTTCATCTGTTTTTTTTAATTTTAATATCAATGTTCCCGACTATTGTCGGGAAAAGCTTTGATGATTAAAATAATCATTTCTCCCGACAAAAGTCTGGACAGGTTTTGGTGTGTTTAATAATTATTTTAATCATGTCGGTTTCATCTGGTTTAATGTTTTTTCTAGTTCTTGGATACGATTGTAAAGATCCTCTAAATTCTTAAAAATAATGCTGGATTTTTTAAAGTTTCTAATTGGTAGAGCCGGTGTGCCAACAACAATTTCACCATCTTTTAAATTGTGAGAGATGCCGGATTGCGCACCAACTTTAACATTATTACCGATTTTTAAGTGTCCGGCAATACCAACTTGACCACCTATCATACAATTCTTACCTATTTTGGTAGAACCGGATATACCGGTTAAGGCGGCAATTACCGTATTTTCGCCTATTTCGACATTGTGTGCTACTTGAATAAAATTGTCCAATTTTACACCACGCCGGATAATCGTAGCCCCCATAGTTGCCCGATCTATTGAACTGTTTGAACCGATTTCAACAAAATCCTCAATAATAACATGTCCAATTTGAGGTACTTTTTTAAAGTCTTTACCATTGTTGGGGACGAACCCGAAGCCGTCGGCACCGATGACTGTGCCACTATGAATAGTCACATTTTGCCCAATTTGAGTATCGTGATAAATACTGACATTGGCAAATATCAATGAATTGTCACCGATATGCACATCATCTCCGATATAAGTACCGGGAAAAATTTTAACATTATTTCCTATTTTAACATTATTTCCTATATAAGAATATGCACCTATATAAACATCATTCCCGATTTTTGCCGAATCACTTATTTTACTAGGTGATTCAATTCCAGTTTTGTCGTGATTTTTATTGTAAAATTCAAGTAACTTTGAAAAAGCCTCGTAAGGATCATCAACACGAATAAGGTTTGTTTTTAAAGTTCTTTCAGGCATAAAGTCTTTACGAACAATAACAGCTGATGCATTAGTGGTATAAATATGTGGTGTATAAACCGGATTAGCCAAAAAACTAATGTCACCCAATTGGGCATCTTCAATTTTGGCTATATTGTTAATCTCTGTTTCGGCATTGCCTTCAACAGTGCCTTGTAAAAAATTTGCTATTTGTTGAATAGTGTACTTCATCATTTGCAAAAGTATAAAAAAGATTAAATTATACCAATTTTAAATGATTATGCAATATAAAAATGTAGTAAATAAATAAAACTATAGAAATTATGGATGTTTTTTAGGCTGATTATAGGTTATAATTACAACTTAAATAGCTATATTTGACACCTTAATTATTTTGTTAGATGAGAAACAAAATCAAAAAATATATCGATTTTTACGCACCTGATAAAATCAAACAACGCGGTAAAGATTTGTATAAAAACGGTGCGGTAACTTATTCTCATTACGATAACCAAAAAAAAGCGTATTATTTTAAAGTTCAAGGCACTAAACTTTATACCGTAAAATTGTCAATCACCAATAACGCACCTATTAAAACTTCTTGTACTTGTCCGTTTACTTGGGGCGAAATCTGTAAACATACCGTAGCGGCATTGCTTTATGCATCAGACTATCTAATTTCAGAAAATAAAAATAAAATAAAAACAGGCAACAATTCCATACCCAATAAAGTATATAGAAAAGCGCATGAACCGGCTGTGATTGAAAATTTTGAAAGTTTTGAAAAAATAGACTTGCTAAAATACGCCAAAGGCGAAAGGTTTAAAATAGGATTGGATAAAAATTTTAAGATTGAAAATTTTAATTTCAAAGATAATTTTTTGAGCTTTGATATTCGATACGATAAATATTGGGGTTCGGATTATTATTTGGTTACTTGTCAATTTAAAAACGGTAATTTGTTGCTTGATTCCGACCAAAATGTCAGAGTTAAAAAAGACAACCTAAAAATATCGGAATGGTTTATATTGCAACTTTTATTTCAGCATAAAGACGCTCTTCTAAAATTGATAGATCCGAAAAAAAGGATAGATATCAAAACTTATTTTACGGATCAATTCGGTTTACCGGTAAAAGATTTTGATAAATATTTCCAATTTGGTTTCGACGAAAAGCATGGATTATATACCTATAAGCAAAAAGCAGCAGAAGGTTTGGTAAGAATTGACGGTGAACATGAGATGAATACCTTTATCAAAAAGCTAACGGAGCTTGACCAAAAACCTGCTTTACCGGTTCATGCTCGAATAAAAAAAGACCGGCTTTTGGGCTTTTCTATCAGAATCGTTAGACAAATGGGACAAAATGTTATGTTTTACGAATGTATTGCAGCCAAACCTAATAAGACCAAAACCAAATTGATTTCCCGATTTTCTGAATATGACCATGAGATAGATGATGATGTCGAAATATTACCCGGACAACAAAAAATAGTGCATTGGTTAGAGCAATATGAAGAGATTGATGAAGATGACGATGATTTGGCGCATTCATTTAGCTTGTCTCAAAAGATTTTTAAGGCAATCAGTCATGAAAATCATGTGTTTTTTAATGATAGCCCTTATCGATATAACTTACATAAGAGTGATTTAGTTCCGGCAAAATTATCACCTAAATTTGCCAAAACCGTTTTAGTTGTCAAACAAAATAAGCAATTTGTTACTTTACAAGCTTTTATAAAAATAGGAAATGATTTGGTCGCTTTTTCCAAAATTGATAAAGAAAGGTCCGACTACAAAATTATTTGTTATAACGATGTTTTTTATCACTTGTACAATATCAAAGATGCTTACATGCTCATCAATTATTCGACACCTTTGAAAATTGCCAAATCTCATAAGGATGTTTTGTACGAAAAGATCATTGAACCTTTGGCAAAAAACTATGAAGTGCAATTTGCCGATAAAACTTTTGATTACGAGCAGATTGCTTTGGATTATCAAAAAAAACAGGTGTATTTAACCGAAGAAGAAGATTATATTATCATCAAGCTGCAAGTGGTATATGATAACAATATGGAAGTATTGCTGACCACTGATGGCGATTATGTGCAAAGAGAACCCGAAACCGGTAAAATCATCAAATATATCCGTAATAAAGAATTGGAAAATGATTTTATCGATGAAATCGGCAGTTTACATCCCGATTTTGAAGAGCAAAAACACCAAAGGTTCTTTTATATCCACTTTGAAGACTTTGTCAAAGATATGTGGTTTTACCAATTTTTTGAATATTTAAACAAACATCAAATAGAAGTTTACGGTGTTAAACAACTCAAAAAATTTAAATATTCGCCACATAAAGCCAAAATAACCACGTCGGTATCATCCGGACAAGATTGGTTTGATGTCAATGTCGATATTAGTTTTGGTAAAAACCGCGTCAAACTCAAAGACATTAAACGTGCCATTGTCAACAAGCAAAAATTTATCCAACTCAACGACGGTTCGGTTGGTATTTTACCCGATGAATGGGTACATAAATTAGAAAAATATTTTCGAAATGCCTCGCAGGTCGGTGATGATGCTTTGCAAATATCCAAAATGCGATTCTCAATAGTCGATGAATTGTTTGAACAACAAGATCAGCTGGAGATTTTAGAAGAAATTGCTGCTAAAAAAGAAAGACTCAAGACGTTTAAAGAAATCAAGAATGTAGCCGTGCCAAAAGAAATCACGGCGCAATTACGTCCGTATCAAAAAGAAGGGCTTAACTGGTTGCATTTTCTAGGTGAGATGCAATGGGGTGGCATACTTGCCGACGATATGGGATTGGGAAAAACCCTGCAAGTTTTGACTTTTTTGCAAGATGCCGTTAAAAAAGACAAAACATCTAACCTGATTGTAGTCCCGACTACGCTACTGTTTAATTGGCAAAAAGAAATAGAAAAATTTGCCCCCAAACTCAAGGCGTATTATCATTATGATCCTGATAGACAACAAAATACCAATGCGTTTAAAAATTACGATTTGATTTTTACAACTTACGGCACCCTGCTACGTGATATTGAATGGTTTTATCAGTTTGCTTTTAATTATGCCATACTTGATGAATCGCAAGCTATTAAAAATCCGTCATCGCGACGCTTTAAAGCGGTTAGTCTGTTGCGTACCAAAAACCGGATAGCCATGACCGGTACGCCCATTGAAAACAGCACGTTTGATTTGTATGCACAAATGAGTTTTGTCAATCCGGGCTTTTTTATCAATATTAAGCATTTCAAGGACAATTATTCCAATCCTATTGATAAAGATGGCGACGAATCGGTTGCCAATGAACTGCAAAAACTCATCAATCCGTTTATCTTACGGCGTACCAAAGAGCAGGTTGCTACCGAATTGCCACCCAAAGTCGAAGATGTCATTTATTGCGAAATGCCACCGGCACAACGCAAAGTGTATGATGCTTACCGCAACCAATATCGCGATAAATTGCTCAACCAAATAGAAAAAGAAGGACTTGCCAAGTCAAAATTTATGGTGCTTGAAGCACTGACGCGATTGCGTCAAATTTGCGATTCGCCTTTGTTACTCAACGATGAGTCTATAGCCGTTAAAGATTCGGTAAAAATACAAGAAATGATTGCGCATATAACCGATAAAACGGCGCAACACAAAGTTTTGATTTTTTCGCAGTTTACATCGATGTTGGCATTGCTCAAAAATGAATTGGACGCACTGGGTATTGCTTATGAATATTTAGACGGTAAAAGTACAAGCAAACAGCGTGAAGTATCCGTGCAAAATTTTCAAACTAACGACGATTTACGTGTGTTTTTAATCAGCTTGAAAGCCGGCGGCACCGGATTGAACCTGACAGCTGCCGATTATGTTTATATTCTAGACCCGTGGTGGAATCCGGCAGTTGAAAACCAAGCTATCGATAGAATTTATCGTATAGGACAAGATAAAAAAGTCTTTGCTTACCGGATGATATGTAAAGATACCGTCGAAGAAAAAATTCTAGATTTACAAGCCAAAAAGAAAAAAATAGCCACAGACATAATTCAAACCGATGATAAGATTATGAAATCACTCAAAATAGATGATATTAAAAATCTTTTTGACTAAATTTTTCGAAAATAGACAAGTTGTTTAGTAAGAAGCCCGTATGCCATTTATGTTTATAGAAGGCTATTATAATTCTAAAAAAATTAACACTTAATGTTTCTTAATTTCTTAATGGTTTTTAGTTTCATTGAAAAAAATATTATAGGAAATTTTTATTTAGAATTAACAGATTATTCAAATGGTTTTAAGTGTAAGCTTATAAAAATCAGAAAACAAAAATCTTGCGATTCTAAAAAAAGTCGTATTTTGCAATAATTTAAATTTATAAAAAAACATAGAGTCAAAACATGAACAGTTATTTTTTTATTCTCGGGGTAAGTATTTTAATTATTCTATCTTATTTTTTTGATATAATTTCAAAAAAAATAAAAGTACCTTCCGTCTTATTGCTGCTTGGGACGGGCATTTTTTTAAACAATCTTTCGCAAACTTTTGAATTTAGTTTGCCTGATTTACAACCAACGGTTAATATTTTAGGATTAGTTGGTTTGTTGTTAATTGTGCTGGAAGCAGCGCTGGATTTAAAATTGACTAGAGATAAAAAGCCTTTGATTATTAAGGCGTTTATAACCGCACTGTTAATATTGATAGGGACATCTTTTGCTATTGCCTATTTAATCTATAGTATGGGATTGACACATGATTTTTATACGGCTTACATAAATGCCTTACCTTTATCGGTTGTCAGTAGTGCTATTGTGATTCCCAGTGTGCATTTTTTAGACGAAGAAAAGAAAGAATTTTTAATTTACGAATCTACTTTTAGCGATATTCTCGGCATTTTAGCTTTTGATATTGCTTTGATGATTCCCGGAAGTCAAGGACATATTTTTGCCAAAGTAGGCGGCGGACTTATACTTACGGTTTTAGTATCCTTAATAGCCGGTTATTTGTTGATATTTTTATTTCAAAAAATCCGAACTAAAATCAAGTTTTTCTTATTTCTGTCCATATTAACGGCATTGTTTATACTTGGTAAAATCATGCATTTGTCCAGTTTGATATTAATCTTAATTTTCGGTTTAATGCTGGAAAACTTTAGTATATTTTTCAGAGGAAAATTTGCCGTCTTTTTTAAACAAGACCGTATTGAAGAAGTTAGAGAACAATTTAAACTCATTACTTTTGAAACTGCTTTTTTAATCCGAACATTTTTCTTTGTATTGTTTGGAATGACCATCGACATTAATGGTATTTTTTACGAAAATGTCATGATTATCGGTACATTTATTTTACTTTTAACTTTTTTAGTCCGCTACTTGAATTTAAAAGTCTTTTTCAGAGGCAAATCGCTTTTTCCGGAAGTGTTTATGGCACCACGCGGTTTGATTACCATTTTGTTATTTTATAAAATACCGGAAATTTACAAAATACCCTATTTTAGTAAAGAAGTCATTTCGTTTGTCATTTTGGGTTCAGCGCTTTTAATGACTTTGGGTTTATGGTTTAGTAAGAAAAAAACTACCGAAGAAGAATTTGAGATATATGAAAACTTCGACCATGGTCGTCATAGCGAAAACAATCCGCTATGGGAAGAACTTTATGAAAATCACGAAAAATAGGATGATGGGTGTTCTTTGAGACGCTTTGTACTTTTACGCTTTTCATTAGGCACTATTTACTTCAAACTTTCTTAATCACATAAGTTACAATGCCCCATACAACGAATTCATTTTCATCGGTAATTTCTATCGGGTCAAATTCATCATTAGCCGGTATTAAATAAACTTTGCCGTTTTCTAATTTTAGCTTTTTAACCGTAAATTCACCGTCGATAAAACAAACAGCCGTCATATTGTTCCGGTATTCCAACGAACGATCGATGACCAAAATATCCCCGTCTTCAATACCGGCATCTTTCATCGAAAAACCTTTTACCCGTCCGTAAAATGTAGCTGCCGGATGCTTGATCAGTTCTTTGTTGAGATCCAAGGTCAGATCCATATAATCTTGTGCCGGCGAAGGAAATCCCGCGGCTATACCTTCATCGACATAAGGTAAAGACAAATCCGTTGTTGTATCTGCTGTATAAAAATCTATTTGCGGTAGAGATTTTAGGTGTTTTAATTTCATCTATCTTAAGGTTCTTAATTTTTTAATGTTAACTAACAATGAAAACGTTCCGTTGAGTGCCCCCGACGGATGTCGGGGATACCTTTGTAAATAATCTCAAAACAATCGCACATCAAAACCAAACGGCTCTTGCGATATGATTTTAATTCGTTTAAAATCCGGATGATTCGGATTGATCAAATAATTAAAATCGCCTTGAACCACTGCCGAAGGCACTTTTAGTACTGCAAACCGGTTTTCAAGCACAAAAGCATCGCCTAATTGTTGTGTTACGACACGTGGCGGAAAAACATTCCAGTTAGGCGGTAAAGTTTTAGTATCTAAAACTTGTATGTTTATATCGTTCGGAATGTTTATCTGCAACATCATCATATCTTCCGGAATCAATCCGGTCGGTAAATGTACCAAAATCTCTGTAACTGCCAATGCCCGGCAGCCCGCCGTATAAATCATTTCAACACCTTTAGAGTTCCAACGGTTACCGAATTTAGCAGCACCCACCCCCGATAATACCCCGGCATATTTGGCTTTGGTCAAACGAAAAACTTTCATCAGTTAAAAAAATATTTAGGCAAAAATCCCATGAGCAATACGATTCAACTCTGCCAAAACCAAATCTTTTCCGTAGGAATCATGCAATAGATCAGCCGGTGTCATATTGCCTAATGCATACGACGGTGTCGTCAACCATTGATGAAACTTGTCAAGCGAACCGAAGACTTCTTTGCCGTAATGCGTCACTTCTGCCAGTTCAATGATTTTTTCGGTATGGATTGGCTTAAAATAAAAATCTTTGTCTTTTTTGTGGCGTTGTAAGGTCTTGGGCGACAGGTTTAAATAGTTAGCCCAATCAATATCGGTAAATGGCAAAACCGATTGAATCTGTTCAAAGAGCCGGTAGGTTATCCCTTTGCGAATGGTTTGAATGATGAGAAATTTGTTGTTAAAAAACTGCTCAAAAGTCAGTACTGATTTTCCATAAGTGGCAGACATATCCGAAACATAGTTTTGTAGTGATGTTTCAGCCAGTTGATAGCTTTTATTGGCTTGTGAAGATTGGTTTTGTGGGTTTGAAGTTTTCATAACTATGGTAATTTGTCCACAAAGTTAAGACTTTTGTCCATAATTTCCAAATTTTTCTTTTTTCATTTTTCAATGCTCATCATTACTTCCTTAAAAAATATTACTTTTGCAACTATGAGCAGACGAAAAAAACCTTTATTCAAAGACATAGAATTTTTTGATATGGGCGCTAAAGCCAAAGCTGTTGGACACGCCCCTGACGGTAGAGTGATTATGGTGCCGTATTTAGCCCCCGGTGATATTGCCGACATTCAAGTTACTAAAAAACGCAAAGCCTATTACGAAGGTAAAGTTGTTGATATTCATAAATATTCCGAATATAGAACCGAGCCGCTTTGTCCGCATTTTGGTATTTGCGGTGGTTGTAAGTTACAGCATATAGCGTATTCGCATCAAGCGTTTTTTAAACAAATGGAAGTCAAAAATAATTTAGAGCGGATAGGTAAGTTTGACTTTTCCGATGACGATTTTCATCCTATTATAGCCGCTTCTCACGATTTTTACTACCGTAACAAAATGGAATATTCCTTTTCGGCAAGGCGTTGGCTGACACCTGAAGAAATCAATTCCGAAGCACCCATAGACCCTATAGACGGTCTCGGTTTTCACATAGCCGGTATGTGGGACAAAGTTTTAGATATTGATACGTGTTTGTTGCAGAACAATTTGACCAATGACATTAGAAATGAAGTAAAAGATTTTGCCCGAAAACACCAAATTCCTTTTTTCGACCCGCGTAGCAAAACCGGATTGCTTCGTACTTTGATGCTTCGCAACAATTTGAAAAACGAATGGATGGTTGTCTTGCAAGTTTATAAAAACGACCAAAAAGCCATTGAGAGCATTATGGCGCATCTCAAACAAAAATTTAAGCAAATCAAGTCGCTGCAATATATCGTCAATGAAAAGGACAACGATTCTTTTTACGACCAAGAAGTCGTTTTATATGACGGGAAGCCTTATATCGAAGAAGCATTAGACGGTTTAACTTTCCGTATTTCAGCCAAATCATTTTTTCAAACCAATACCGAACAAGCCGAAAAACTGTATAAAACCGTTCGCGAATATGCCGGCATTCAAGCCCATGAAACGGTGTATGATTTATATACCGGCATCGGCAGTATTGCCCAATTTGTAGCGCGTGATGCCAAAAAAGTGATTGGGGTAGAATCCGTAGCCGATGCTATCAAAGATGCCCGCATCAATGCCAAGCTCAATAATATAGACAATGTCGAATTCGTCGTAGGCGACATGCGTAAAGTTTTTACCAAGGAATTTATCAACCAATACGGTAGGGCAGATGTCGTTATTACCGACCCGCCGCGTAGCGGTATGCATCACAAAGTAGTGGAAAACCTGTTGTATCTCGCGCCCGAACGCATTGTGTATGTGAGTTGCAATGCCGCCACACAAGCTCGCGATTTGGCTTTGATGAAAGCGCATTATGATATTGCCGCCATACAACCGGTCGATATGTTTCCGCACACCCACCATGTCGAAAGTGTGGTATTGTTACATCGTAAAAACCATAGCGTATGAAACCCAACATCGTTATCTTAACAGGCGCCGGCATCAGCCAAGAAAGTGGTATTCAAACTTTTAGAGATGCCAACGGACTGTGGGAAAACCACGACATTATGGAAGTGGCATCACCGCAGGGCTGGCAACAAAATCCCGGATTGGTACTCGAATTTTACAACCAACGCCGCCGGCAGTTGCACAATGTACAGCCCAATGCCGCTCACCAAGCCATAACGCGCTTGCAACAGCACTTTTCGGTACAGGTCATCACCCAAAATGTCGATGATTTGCACGAACGCGCCGGCAATCAAAACGTGCTGCATTTGCATGGCGAACTATTCAAAGTCCGAAGCGACCAAAATCCGGAACTGATTTATGATTGGCATGATGATTTACACCTTGGCGACCTAGCCGATGACGGCGCTCAACTGCGTCCGCATATTGTATGGTTTGGCGAGCCGGTACCCATGATTACCAAAGCAGCCGAGCTGACAGCCGTAGCCGATATGTTTATCATCGTTGGCACCGGCATGGCGGTTTATCCCGCAGCCGGATTGGTCGGTTATCTGCCGCCGTTTGCCCCCGTTTACTATATCGACCCCAATCCTGCCCCCATTTCAATAACCAATCCCGTGACGGTGATTCGCGAAAAAGCCGGCACCGGATTACCCAAATTGGTGGACCGACTCATTCAAGACAATTAGATTTTTTTAGGGCGTTCGAGCGGGCTATCCGTTTATAGCCGTTTTGCG
>JALWLE010000100.1 GCA_026996605.1 Flavobacteriales bacterium | reverse complement strand
CGTTGTATTATTATGATTGTTTAAAACAACATTACCTTTTAAAACCGGAAAACGTGTAAACTCTTTTACTTTAAATGCGTTTCTTTTTATTTCAGCTTTGTCAGTAAGTTTGTATTTCTTAAATAGATTTTGCAAAGTATCCTTAAGTGATAAATTTTGCAAACTTTGCTGCTTTAAATAATTAAAGGTATAAGCTTCATATTGATGATAAGTTTTAAATTTTAGAAACACACTTACAAATTTTAGCTTGCCGGCTTTAGAAAAAACATATTTGTAAACAGCAGTGGAATCATGGTTAATTTCCATTAAAGTATCATTGTTAGAAATCAGGCGACTATTGTTTTTTGACTTTAACTTTTGTTCTGTTAATTGATACATTTTAGTTATTCTGTAAAACAAATCCTTTGAATTTTTACGGGGACTCTTCATATAAACTTTACTTTGTGCTGTATCTACATAAAATAAAGTGTCCGGAATTTGTATTTCAAAATATGCTTTGTTTTCGGGATAAAATTTAGCAAATAAAAAAGTTTTTAGACTGTCATTCCGTTGGTAAGATTTGATATGATAGTTTTTAGATAATGTATCGTCTTTAAATAACCGCTTGATCTTGTAATTAACCGTAAAATCATAATACACAAGTTGTTTTTTCTGTTTATAGATTTTGTTTTGACAAGAAACGTTTGCTAAAAGAAAAAAAGTAAATGTTTTGATGATTAATTTATAATTCATTGTAGTCTATTATTGTTCTTTCATAAATCACGGAATAAAACAAAAATATTAAAATAATTTGATATCAAGAGCTGAAAGTTTCACTCTTTAACTTTCAACTAAAATTTCCGTATCTTTGTCATAAAATCCGGTAAAATATATGTTGCAAAATCTCTATATAAAAAATTATGCTTTAATCGATAAGATTAATTTGTCATTTGACAAGGGGTTAACGATTATTACCGGCGAAACCGGAGCCGGAAAGTCTATTTTATTGGGGGGATTGGAGTTGATACGCGGTAAGCGGGCGCAGCAAGGTTTACTGAAAGATACTTCACAAAAAAGTATTGTAGAAGCCACTTTTGATATAGCGCCTTATCATTTACAGAATATATTTGAATCGAGTGATTTGGATTATGAACCGGAAACGATTATCCGTAGAGAACTGTTGCCTAACGGTAAATCGCGGGCTTTTATTAATGACTCACCGGCGCGTTTAGAAAGTTTAAGTCACTTAACGACTAAACTGCTAGACATACATTCGCAACATCAAACATTGGAATTAAATGAAAAAGCTTTTCAGTTTGAATTGCTCGATGCAGTTAGCGATAACAGTAATTTGTTAAATAGCTATCGTATTGATTATCAAAAATATAAAGCACTTAAGCAAGATTTACAAGAGCTTTCGGTCAAGTTGATGTATGCCGAAAAAGAGCTGTCTTACAAAAAACATCAATTGGAAGAATTGCAGTTGCTCAAACTGGATGATGTCAATTATGAAGAATTGGAACAGCAAATAAAAACTATTGATAATCAAGAGCTTATTAATCAAGTTTTGGCAGAAGCTTTACAAAAATTAGATACGGAAAGTTTGGGTGTTTTGCCACAAATCATTGAATTGAAAAACGGGTTTAACAAAATAGCAGGGTTTAGTTCAAAATATGCGGGTATAGCCGAGCGTTTGGAAAGTATGCAATGGGAATTGCAAGATATGATTGAAGAACTAGGCAGATTGGTAGATGCCAATGAATTTAATCCCGAAGAAACAGCACGCTTGCAAGCCCAATATGCCGCTATTAATCAAATAATGTTAAAACATCAAGTCTTACAAATAGATGATTTGATAGCTTTGAGAGATAGGTTAGCATCAGAAGTAACAGATTTATCGTCTTTACAGGAACAAATTGCCGGAACGGAACAAAATTTAGCGGACATTATAAAATCACTTAATGAAAAGGCTTTAAAATTGCGACAAAACAGGCAAAAAGCAATACCTAAACTGACCGGACAAATAGAACAAATTTTGCAAACATTATCTATGGCGGACACCAAACTCAAAATTGATTTACAAGCGGCAGAGGATTTTTTACCAAACGGTAAGGATTTGTTAGATTTTAAAATTTCGTCAGATAAAGGCAGAAGTTTCGGTAGTTTAAAACAAATAGCTTCCGGTGGAGAATTATCACGATTGATGTTAGCGGTTAAAACTGTTCTGTCAAAATACAAACAATTACCCACCATTATTTTTGATGAAATAGATACCGGAATTTCCGGTGATGTGGCACAAAAAATGGCTGAAGTTTTAAAAGATTTGTCACAAAATATGCAAGTGATTGTCATCACGCATTTACCGCAAATAGCAGTTAAAGGTGATACACATTTCAAAGTGTATAAAAGCAGGGGAAATGATATAACAACCCAAGTAAAACACTTGACGAATGAAGAACGTGTGTATGAAATAGCCGAAATGTTGGAAGGTAAATCACCATCGGAATCGGCATTGGGTCATGCGCGGCATTTATTAGGCTTTGTACAATAAAAACATAAAAAAACCGGCGAAATGTTGCGCCGGTTTTTTATTGAGATCAAGTAATGACCGATATGAATTTTAGGTTAATTCTTCATCAATTTAAACACAGCTTGGTTGCCTTGTTGGTCTTCAATATTTAACAAATACATGCCTGCCGGCAAGTTTTCTAAATTAATTTGAGCTGTATAATCACCTTTATAAACAATTTGTCCCTGCATATTTTGTATGCTGATCGTTTTGATGTTTGCCGCGTCTTCCACCTTAATTTCAATCTTATCAGTAAACGGGTTAGGATAAACTTGGATGCTTGTTTTAAAGCTTTCGTCAATGCTAAGGGCATCACATTCTGCTTGGGTTTCGACGAAATGGGATGTAGGATCTATTTGTGTCCAATTATTAGAACAATAAGTAGCATCATCAACAAAGATGCAAGTTAAATTAGGATTACCGGTCGCTCTAAATTTTTCATTACCAAAATTAGTTCCTGTTAAAAGTGAATTATGACCGTTTTGAACATTTAAATGCGACAAATTATTGTTATATACCCATAATAACTTCAAATTCGGATTTTGACTTACATCTAAATCAACTAATTCATTATCATACAAAAATAATGTTTCTATATTAGAATTTTGACTTAAATCCAAATGGCTTAAATGATTTTCTTTGACATGTAAGAGCCTTAATTGTGGTAATTGATTAAGTGTTAAATTAGTTAAATTAAGGGTATAAAGGTATAACCATTTTAAATGAGTGTTAT
This sequence comes from Flavobacteriales bacterium, assembly GCA_026996605.1. Classification (GTDB taxonomy): domain Bacteria; phylum Bacteroidota; class Bacteroidia; order Flavobacteriales; family Flavobacteriaceae; genus WGBX01. Next base: position 36,387 of record JALWLE010000100.1, on the reverse strand, counting down.
GTGATAAATCGACATCTGAAATATTATTCGCACCTAAATCCAAATATTCCAAATTAATATTATTAAATAAATTAACACTATTTAACTGATTTACACAAAGTGATAAATGAGTTAAATTAATATTTTGATTTACATCAATATTTGTTAGTTGATTAAAACATAGATCTAAGTTTGTTAATTGTGAATTTGTCGATATATTTATGTTACTAAATTGATTATGACCTAAATCAAGGATTAATAACTGGTTATTTTGAGAAAGATTAATAGCGTTTAAATTGTTTCTGCTGGCATCTAAAATTTGTAAATTCGTAAAATCTTCAATACCGGTTAAATCATAAATGTTTTTATTTCGAACATTTAATGATGTTACATTACTAATCCTTGACGTAAAGACATAATCATCATTGGCAATACCATTACCCATGCTACTGGTATCTCCTACCGGAACCGGATTGCCTTGTGCATCGTGAGTTTCCAAGTAATTTTCAAAATTGTCATCCGGCACATAAGTGGTTTGATTTACTAATGCATCACATTCTGCTTGAGTTTCGACGAAATGTGTGTTAGAACCAATATCCCAACTCGATAAATAGGAGGCATTTTTGTCATCTACATAGATACAGGTTAAATTGGGGTTTTGAATATCGGTGTTTTGATCATACGAAGTTGTAAAATAATTAATTTTATCATTATGTCCGTTACGCATATCAATACTTGAAATTAGTAAGTCATTCATCCATACGCCACGCAATTCGGGGTTATGAGATAAATCTATATCGCCGGTTACATCATTACCATAAATGGCGGCATAAATTAAGTCCGGCATATTGTCAAACAGTCCAGTCGGAATATCGCCGGTTAGTTGGTTATTGCCTATCCAAAAATAACGCATTTTGGTCAGATTTGCTAAGTTGGCGGGGATGGTACCTGTTAAGGGGTTATTTTCAACGGTTAAGGTTTCAAGATTAGAAAGATTCCCAATTTCAGGTGGAATACTACCTGTTAGTTGATTATACCATAGTGCTAAATCCTTTAAATTAGATAAATTTCCGATTTCAGAAGGGATATTTCCGGATAGGTTGGCAAAATCAATCCATAGGTATTCCAAGCTTGATAAATTTCCGATTTCCGGTGGAATACTACCGTGTAAATCGCCCGGATAAAAACTACCGTTGTAACTTAAATTAAGGTTTATCAATGCGGTTAAATCGCCAATATTACTTGGAATGGTACCGTTTAAATTATTATTTTGTAAATCAATTTCAGTAACACGATTTCCGCGCATTTTAATACCATACCAATTATAAACCTTTTCAGTAGTATCCCAATTGTCATGATTAGTCCAGTTGGGTCCATCAGTTGCATTATATAAAGCTAGCAGGGCGTCTTTGTCTGATTGTATGACAGTTCCGTAAAGATGTATGATATTCCTATCAATTGTTAAATCGGGGATAATAGGGCTACTAGCTTTACAAACATAGTCACCCAAATTGCTATTTTGTGCATTGTTTATGGTATAGGTTTGTCCGGTTGCCCCCGGTATGGCAGAATCATTGAAGTACCACTGATAGGTTACACCGGTTCCGCTTACTGTTGGCATATTAAATGTATAATTGTTGCCGGTTACCATATCAATGGATAATTCCGTGTCTATCGGATTCATAACAGTATAGTAAAACCTACCATTGTTAGATTGGGTCAATGTGTTAATAGCGTTAAAATTTGGTTCTAAGTCTGCAAATTGGAAATCATTATAAATTATACTTAAATATTTTAAATTGGTATTAGAGGTAAAATCAGGGAATAGTCCCGAAAAATGATTGCTATACAAATATACATAGGACAAAGTAGTCAAATTACTTAAACTTGTTGGAATGGTTCCTGACAAATCATTACGTCCTAAATTTAGATAGGACAAATTTGTTAAATTACCTATCTCAAGTGGAATATTACCGGATAAATTATTTCCTTTTAAATTTAATGATACTAGCTGGGGAAAATCTCCAATTTCAACCGGTAAAACTCCATTTAAGTTTTTATACCTTAATATTATTTCTGTAACGTGATCTTGTCCGTTTATATTGGAAACGGTTATTCCATACCAAGAACTTACCGGGTTTGTTGTGTTCCAGTTAGTATTATTCGTCCAATTAGGACCATTGGTGGCGTTGTATAGCGCTATCAAAGCGTCACGTTCGCTTTGAGGCACTTGTGCTTGCAATATATTAATTGCAAAAATGAATAATAATAAAGTAAATTTTTTCATAATAAATTGATTTGAATTATTAAAAGTGCCTACTCCGGAATTTTATAGTCGGCTTTTCGGCTGATTCCCGACTTAAAGTTTTTTATAAAAATTTTGCAAGCTGTTTCTGAATTTTGAGATACTATCCATATAGTTGAGTAAACTTGTTTTCAAATGCAGCTTTATAAGTTCTTGTTATATTATAATTAATTACAGTTTTTAAGATTTTAAAATAAGGGTTTGATCAAACTTATACTGAGAACAAAATAGATTTATCAAACCCTTATCAAAACAACACAAACAAACAAACAACACTTTATTGTTAAATTGATATTCTACTTAGAAAAAAATGCCGGTTAAATATATTTCTACATAGTTTCATTCTAAAATTTTAGATATATCGAGATCGTTCTAAGGCATTATTTTTTTATGTAAATTTGATTTATCGACTAATTTACCATTAATATATGCTTTTTTTCTTAATTTTTCATTTGATTCTGTATCAAAACTTAGCCATAAACTGCCGGGTTGTTTTAAATTGATATTTTTATATTTTAGTGCAATTACATTTGTTGGGAATATTGTTTTCGTCATTAATCAATTTACCGGTAATGTGGTTTGTTATTAAAATAAATCAAACCGTTTTGGTGCCGAACTTCTTTTTCAAATGCAGATTGTTGTGCATTGATTGAACTATAAAACAAAACCCAAAAAAAATAAAGACCAAAGTTTTTTCATAATCCGTTTTTTTATTATCTGTGACAAACATCGTATGCTTGCCACAGATAATTTAGATTAACAACAGAATAGTTTATTAGAATGTCCAACCCAATCGGATATTTCCGGTAGTTAACCCGGTGGCTAATTGAATACGATTACCGTTTTTATAATCATAATTATAATCACTGTTTCCGGAGTCTGTATATTTTGAATTTAATATGGAATAATATTGTAAACCAATTCCCAGTTCAACCCCAATGAAAAAACGTTTAACAAAATAGTAATCAACACCTGTAAAAATTCCGGCACCAAAACTTAAATAACCTATTCCGGCACCATCACTTGATGAAGAATTGGTATATGTTATAGTTTCAATTTTGTTTCCATCTTCATATTCTTCAGAATAGGATGTATGTTTATAACTTAATAAAGCTTGTAAACCTATATAAGGTGAAATACGATCAGATACATCAAAATGTTTTTCAGTTCCGGGCATTAATGTTATGCCATATACACTGGTATATGATTTTAATTCTTTTAAATCAAAATCATCATTTTCTTGTTGAATAATATCTGTTTGGTTCAAATAATTAATATTAATACCTAAACGAAAGGCTTTTTGAGCTGTTGAAAAACTACGGAATTTAATAGCACCGTTAATAAGTGAAAAAGCATCACCACCTGTAGCAAAAACATTACCCGGATTAAAGCTTAATTCAAAAGACTTACTACCTTCTGATTGCATATAGCCACTATTTTGTGTGATAGGCTCATTGCTTGAGTTATTGTCAATAATTTCATCATTTTGAGCATATGAACTCATCAAACTGAATATTAAAATTAGGAATAGGATTTTTTTCATAATTGAGAAATTTAACGTTAATATTTTTTTAATTTTATGGACAATTTAACATTTTTGTATCAGAAATCAATTTGTAATGAAATTATAGTGATTTTGAATGAAAATATTAATGTTTTAAAAGTTAATGTTTTATTCTTTTTTAATACAACAATACTATTATATAAAAATTTTATTAAATAAATGTTGGGTGTATTTTTACAAGTATTTATCATTTTTTTACCCCCATGGTACCTTTTTTTACAAAATAAAGAAATCTGCACTTTACACACTTTTTGGGATAGTATCATATCAAAACCGGTTAATTATTTATTATATTTGCATGTAATCGAATTACTTATATAAAAAATACTTCTGTTATGAAACGATTTGTTTATATAATTTTTTTATTTACGATTATTAATATTTTGTATGCACAAGATGGTACGATTGATACAGAATTCGGAATAAATGGTAAAATTTCGATTCATGTTCCCGATATAAATTTAAGGTCTAAAACTCTATTAGTTTTAGATGATGACAGTTTTTTAGCAGGTATTAATTTGGAATATAATCATTATGGAAACTATGAAAGTCGTGGATTTAACATCTATAAATTTGATAAAAACGGTTTACTTGACACTAGTTTTGGTGAAAACGGACTTTTATTTTTTCCCAATGAAGGAAATAAAAGAAGCTTCATTATTAGTTTGGACAGATATAACGATAAAATTTTTGTACATTATCTATACAAAGATGTTAATATGGTGAGCATTATTAATTTTTCTGGAGAAATTTTAAAATCTTTTGAAATAGATGGTGGAATCAATTATTATACAAATATAAAATTTCAATCAGGACAAAAGTTTATTGTTTCAGGAACTAAAAATATAAATCATGTCTTTGTTCCAATTTTTCAAAGGTACAGTTTTGATGGTCAAAAGGACATGAATTTTGGAACAAATGGAGAAGTTAGGTTTGAAGACTTAAATTATACATATTTTAATTGTCATGATTTTGATATTGACACAAACGGAAGTATTTTAATTATAGGTGATGCAGGAAATTATGGAGAAGTTTCACGTCCTTTTATATTAAAATATGATGAAAACGGACGTATTGATACGAGCTTTGCTTCTCAAGGTAAATATTTTTTTCATATTTTGGATAATTCCTATTATGGATATTGTAAAAATGTCAAGGTTTTGCCCGACAATAAAATCTTAGTTTCTATAGAAGCATTATATCCTAACGGTACAGGTGGCTGGTGGGGTAAAAAGCCTGCCATTGTTAGATTAAATAGTGATGGTAGTTTTGATACATCGTTTGCTAATAACGGAAAACATATATTTGAAACTTATCATAATGCCAATGATAGTTTCCGGTGTATGAATATTCAACCTGATGGAAAAATACTCATTGGTGGTGGTTCGTCTTATCCATTTCCAATTTTTGACACCGATTACTATATGATAAGGTTACAATCAAATGGTAGTTTGGATACCGGTTTTGCCAATAACGGTTTTTTTGTTTCGGATTTTAACGGACATGAAACTTGCTATATATTTGATATTCAATTACAAAAACATGCTATACTGGCTTTAGGAGTAGAAAATACTACTGATAATTTTAACACTGATGCCAGTATTATTAGATTTAAAGCACCAAGTTTAACAGAATTTTCTCAAGTTTCATCAATTTATCCTAATCCGTTTGATAAACAGGTTACAGTACGAAATAGTTCTTTTTTTGATAAAATAGAAGTATTTAATTTGTTAGGACAGCTTGTCCTCAAAGAAACTTTTGATGAAGTTAAAAAATATTTAATTGATACCAAAAACTTAAAAAAAGGAATGTATAATCTTATTTTGTATCATAAAAATCATCTCGTTGATTATAAAAAGTTAATAAAACATTGAAATGAGTCTTCAAAAACAAATACAAGAACTATTAAAAGCAGGGGTTATATCGGAAGATACTGCCGAAAAGATAGAGTTATATTATAAAACCCAAGATAATGAATCGCAAAAAAGGACTTTTGTGGTTTTTGATGTTTTAGGTGCATTACTTACGGGATTGGGAATTATTTTAATTATTGCTCACAATTGGGATAACCTTTCTAAAGTAGTCAAAACGTTTTTAGCTTTTATTCCGTTATTTATTGGGCAGATATTGTTTGGTTATACCTTGATTAAAAAAATGGATAATATGATTTGGCGTGAAAGTACATCAACTTTTTTGTTTTTTGCTGTCGGTGCAAGTATTGCTCTTATCAGCCAAATTTATCACTTATCAAGTAGCATTAACGATTTTATGCTTACGTGGTTGTTGTTAGTGCTTCCGTTAGTTTATTTAATGCGTTCGTCAATGACATCACTCTTGTATATAACGGGTATAAGTTATTATGTATTAGTGTCAGGTTATAATTTTTATTCAAGAATAGAATATAATTATTATTGGATTCTATGCTTTTTTATTTTGCCTTTTTACTATTGGCTTTTCAAGAAAAAAAACAAAAGTAATGCACTAATCTTCCATCATTGGTTGATACCGCTATCTGTATTGTTGGCATTTGGAACTTTAGTCAATCATAATGGAAAATTTATTTTTGTAGGATACATGAGTTTACTAGGTGTTTTTTATCTCATCGGGAATAGTAGATACTTTAAAGATCAGAAACTGATTAATAATGCTTATAAAATTATCGGATCTTTGGGTACTATCGGCATACTATTGGCTCTGAGTTTTAAATGGTTTTGGGATGAATTAAGACATCAAAAATTAACCGAACTACAATTTCAATCAAACGAATTTATTGTGTCGTTTATATTAACAATTTTAGCAGCCATAATGTTTTTTTATCAATATAAAGGCAGATCCTTCAAAGAAATTAAGCCGCTCTCTCCTGTCTTTTTTTTATTTTCTATTACATTTATAATAGGATTATATTCAGCCATAGCGGTAGTTTTTATCAATTTAATAATACTAGGAACAGGTATTCTCACTATTAAAGAAGGAGAAAAACAAAACAATTTGGTTATTTTAAACTATGGCTTAATCATTATAAGCATGTTGATAATAAGTCGTTTTTTTGATACAAATATTAGTTTCATAGCAAGAGGCTTACTATTTATACTGGTAGGAGGCAGTTTTTTTATTACAAATTATTTGATGTTAAAAAAAAGAAACAATGAAGCATAGAAGACTTATCTTTATTATATTTATAGCAGTAGCCATATTACAACTATTTGTGCCTTTAAAAATAATTTTAAAATACAATGATGTATTAAAAAACGGAAAAGTTTATAAATTTAAAACAGCTCCAATTGATCCTAATGATCCTTTTCGGGGAAAATATATAAGTTTGAGTTTTGATGATGCTGTTAGTACTTATTTGTCTAATAAAGAATGGAACGGTAATGAAAAGATATTTGTATTATTGGATGAAGACAATAGGGGCTTTGCTAAAATTAAAAATATTTCAACTATTGAACCAAAATATACAAGTTTATATGTAAAAGCACAAGTATATGGATTAATGAAAAATAAAATAATAAGAATCACTTATCCGTTTAATAAGTTTTTTATTTCTGAAACCAAAGCTAAATCTACAGAAAGAATATACAGAGAAGCTATAAGAAAATCAAATAAAAAACCGGCTTATGCTTTGGTTGCCATAAAGAATGGAAATGGTGTAATAAAAGATATTATTATAAATGGTAAGCCTATAAAAAAATATAATAGATAATGCAGCAAAGAGATCAAAATAAATATACAAAGTTTTAGTTTTTTACATGTAATTTTTTATAATTATTTCATTATTTGACAAATAAAAAATTAAGTGATAAATTTTATTATCTTTACCACAAATTTTTTTTATGAAACCTTATTTAGATTTATTGCAATATATATTAAATAATGGTGTCGATAAGAGTGATCGTACCGGTACGGGAACACGTAGTGTATTTGGTTATCAAATGCGATTTGATCTGCAAAAAGGTTTTCCTTTGATAACAACCAAAAAAATACATTTAAAATCTATTATTCATGAATTATTATGGTTTTTAAAAGGTGATACCAACATCAAATATTTACAAGAAAACGGTGTTCGTATTTGGAATGAGTGGGCTGATGAAAATGGTGATTTAGGTCCTATTTATAGTGCCCAATGGCGCAATTGGAATAATGACGGGATTGATCAGATAGCACAAATAGTTGAGACTTTGAAAAAGAATCCTGATAGCCGACGTATGCTGGTGTCGGCTTGGAATCCTTCAGTCATGCCTGATACTTCAAAAAGTTTTGCACAAAATGTAGCAGAAGGCAAAGCAGCTTTACCACCTTGTCATGCATTTTTTCAATTTTATGTTGCCAATGGTAAATTGTCATGTCAGATGTATCAACGTAGTGCCGATGTTTTTTTAGGAGTACCTTTTAATATAGCTTCTTATGCTTTACTTACAATGATGATGGCACAAGTCACCGGATTGCAGTCTGGAGACTTTATTCATACATTTGGCGATGTACATATATATAAAAATCATTTTGAACAAGTCAAATTACAATTAACCCGTGAACCGAAACCTTTACCACAAATGAAAATAAATCCTGATGTAAAAAATATTTTTGATTTTAAATATGAAGATTTTGAACTAATTGGTTACGATCCACATCCGCATATTAAAGCCAAAGTGGCAGTTTAAATTATTAATAAAAAAATCGGCTTATTGAAATTTCAATAAGCCGATTTTTTTGTGGAGTCGGAGGGAATCGAACCCTCGTCCACACAAGCCGTTAACATGCTTTCTACATGCTTAGTCTATGTTTGTTTTTTCGACTTTGAGCTGCCCATAGACAAGCGTCTCAAAGCTTAGCTTCTAAAATTTCGGTATAAATACGAAGCATATTTATACCTAGACTTACTTTTACGAAGCCCCTGAACCGAACGCCGTAAGTCAAGGCTTTCGAGGAACTTCTTGCCTCTCGACCTTGTCGAGACGTGGCTTAATCCTTACTATTATTCAGGATTAAGCAGCAAGAGCGAAGTTATTTTCGCCGTTTATTGGTTTGATACATGAGATTAACGAGCAATGTATCAACGCTCGGCATGCTTACATATTACCGGATCTTGCTGTCAAATCCAGTCGACCCCGATTTATGTTGCAAAGATAGTATTTTTTACAAATACTATCAAATTTTATACCATTTTATAATATTTTGATTGATGTATTCGTTAAAGACAAATTGTCAGAAATTGTATAGTGTTTTAAGTGAAATGGAACAATTTTTGAAACTAAATTAAAAAAATAAAAAAATGTCAAACAGAAAAAAATTAACAAGCTTACTAGTGTTGATGATGCTAATGATAACTTCAACAACATTGGCGCAAAATTATAAACAAGCTATAGGTATACGAGGTGGTTTGTTTAATGGTATTACTTATAAAAATTTTATAACCAATAGTATGGCAGTAGAAGGTATTTTACACACCCGTTGGCAGGGTTGGGAAGCTGTCGGCTTGATTGAATATCATAGCGAAATGCCTTCAAATGGCAATTTCTACTGGTTTTACGGTTATGGTGCCCATATCGGTTTTTTTGATGCGCAGTATTCTCATTATTCTACCGGCACTTATACAGTAATAGGTGTTGATGGTATTTTGGGTTTGGAATACCAATTTTCAAAAGCTCCTATTGCCATTGGCTTGGATTGGAAACCTTATTTTAATTTAGTTGGTTATTCCGGCTTTTTTGGTGACGGTGGTGCGTTTTCCTTACGCTATACATTCTAAAATCAGTTAGCTCTTGGATGAAATTTTCTCAATGTTTCATGCAATTTTTGTTTGTCCAGATGTAAATATATTTCCGTGGTCGTAATACTCTCGTGTCCGAGCAGTAATTGAATACTGCGTAAGTCGGCACCGTTTTCCAGCAAATGTGTAGCAAAGGAATGTCTTAACGAATGCGGACTGATATTTTTGTCAATACCGGCTTTCTTGGTCAGGGATTTGATGATATGAAATATCATGACGCGGGTCAGTTGCTTACCGCGACGGTTTAAATACAGAATATCTGAAAATGCAGGATTAATCTTTTGATGATTTCTAATATGCTTTACATATATATTAATGTATTTTTGAGTGTATTCACTTATAGGAATAAACCGCTGCTTGTCTCCTTTTCCGGTAACCTTGATAAAACCTTCTTCAAAAAACAAATCCGATAGTTTTAAATTTACCAATTCCGAGACTCTTAAACCACAGCCATAGAGCGTTTCGATTATACTACGATTGCGTTCGCCTTCGGGGGTAGATAAATCAATAGCGGCAATCATTTGGTCTATTTCTTCTAAACTTAACACATCCGGCAGTTTGCGGCTCAGTTTTGGCGATTCAATCAAGTCGAGTGGATTGTAAGAGATGATATTTTCGAGCATTAAAAATTTATAAAACAGGCGTAATCCGGAGATCAATCGTGCTTGGGTGTGCGGCGATACTAAATCTGATAATTGATAGATAAAGGTTTGAATTAAATCGGTTGTTACTTGTGAAGGTAAAATATGGTCGTCATAACTATCGATATAATTTTTGAGTTTTTGTACATCATTGATATAGCCTGCTATGCTGTTGTCTGATAGCTGTTTTTCAAGTTTTAAAAATAATCTGAATTGTGCTATGGCATTTTTCCAGTCCATATCTTGTTTGGTATTAAAAAAAATTGCATTTTTGCTATTATAAAATTTTAAAAATTAAAGATATGAAAAAAATTGTTGTATTGTTAACCGTTCTTGTAGGATTCACAACTTTGGCACAAGATTTTAAAATCGGGCTAACTTTGGCACCCACAATTAATTTTAACAAACACGAATACAAAAATGCTGATGATAAATGGGTTACCGATAAAGACGGTTCCGGTGGTTTAGGCTGGAAAGGTGGCTTGTTGGCTGATTATCAATTTGCTGACAACTATTATATCCATTCCGGTTTATTGATTCACAGTAAATCATTTGATACATCTGATACTGATATGTCCGTCACGACTTTGGAAATTCCTTTGGCTTTAAAATTAAGAAGTAAAGAAGTAACTGATAATGTACATATTACAGGATTTTTTGGAGGTACTTTTGATTTGAATGTGGCTGCTAAACAGAAGTCCGGGGGTGCTGAAGTAGATGTTAAAGACGGCATCAATACCTTTGGTATGAGCTTTATGGCGGGTGCCGGAGCAGAATATGATTTAGACTTTGGTAGCATTGGTTTGGGCTTATCTTATCACCTTGGTTTTACTAATATTGCTAATGCTGATGATTATAAAACCATTCCAAGACATTTGGCTATTGATTTAGTTTTTTATTTCTAAATTACATAATTTTTTTGATTTTGAGTCCCATTTGATTTTGTCATTTGGGACTTTTTGTTTTTTTGATGAAATGGTATTATCTTTGATTTTATATATAGAAATTGATTCTTATGAAAAAAAATACATTTGTTAGTTTGAGTTTTTTGTTGTTTTTATTGGCATCTTGCGGTAATGTTAAAGAAATACAACAAGCTGTTTATAGTGGCAATTATGATAATGCCATTGATATGTCTATCGAAAAAATTCAAAAGAAAAAAGGTAAAAAAAGCGCCGACCCTTATGTGTCTTTGCTTAAAGAAGCTTATGATAAAGCCGTTAGTCGCGATTTAGCATTGATTGATAAATTATCAAAAGATCCCAATCCGGAAAAATGGCGACAAATATATGATACTTACTTGCTATTAGATACGCGACAAGAAAAAATAAAACCTTTATTGCCCTTATCATTAATAAAGCAACATAAACAAGTTCGCTTTGATTTTCAAGATTATACGAGTCGAATATTAGATGCCAAAAGTCATTTGGTTAATCATTTGTATAAGAAAGCCAAAATTTTACTCAATAGCGGAAATAAAATGGATATTAGAAAGGCTTATGATTTGCTCGATGAATTGGATAGAATTAATACCGGCTATAAAGATGTATCGCAATTAATGCAACAAGCGCATCAACGTGGTATGACGTATGCATATGTAAAGATTTCTAACGAAACCAATAAAATTATTCCTAAAAAACTACAAGACGAGTTACTCAATTTTAGTTCATACGGTGCCAATAATTTCTGGGTAGATTATCACAATAAGAAACAACCGGGCAGACAATATGATTATACCATTGATTTAAAATTTAAACAAATCAATATTTCGCCGGATCAAGAACGGGATAAAGAAGTGATTGAAGAAAGAGACATTCAAGACGGTTATACCTATCAAAAAGATGCCAATGGTAATATTGTTAAAGATACTTTAGGTAATCCGATTAAAATACCACGAATGATTAAGGTCCGTAGTAAAGTACATTTATATCAACAACATAAAGAAGCTCAGGTAGTTGCACAAGCAGAAATAACAGATAATCGAACCGGACAGACCATAGACCGGTTCCCTTTGCAAAGTCAATATGTTTTTGAACACAATTTTGCGACGTATTCGGGTGATAAGCGAGCCATTCGCAATGAATATCTTAACTTTTTAAAAGAACGCAGAATTCCGTTTCCTACAGGCGAACAAATGGTATATGATGCTGCTCAAGATATCAAAATGCAATTTAAAGATATATTAAATCAGGCAAATTTTTGATCAATAATCTAACCTAAAAAGTTAGGAATGTCTGGTATTTTAATGTTACCACACATAGTAATAAAATAAATACAAATCAAATAAATATATAATTATGGAACAAGCAAATAATGAATTATTAGCAGCAGTAGAAGAAAATAATTTGGATAAAGTACATCAATTACTTGAAAAAGGAGCGGATATCAATTCAAAAAATGAATATGATGAGACACTTCTGCACATTGCCGCAAAAAACAATTCGGTAGAAATAGCAAAGTTTTTATTAGAAAAAGGGGTTGACCCCAATAGCAAAGATGAAGACGATTGGACTCCCTTGCATGCAGCAGCCAGAGAGAAAAGTTTAGATGTCGCAGAATTATTATTGGACTACGGAGCTGATATAAATGCAAAAGAATGGAGAGACGAAACTCCGCTGGATAAAGCATTGGGAGAAAAGGCTATGGAGTTAGTCAAATTATTACTTAAAAGAGGAGCCAAAGCCGATGCAAGTATAAATTTAATTATTGCCGTTCAGGAAAATGATGTGGCTTCGGTGAAAAAATTATTAAAGGAAGGGGTTGATCCTAATATTATATCGGTGGATTTAAGAAATCCCTTGCATATTGCCGCAGAGAAAGATAATAGTGAAATTGCAGAATTACTAATAGAAAGCGGAGCTAATATTGAAGGAGGTAAATTTAATATGACGCCTTTACATTACGCTGCTCGAAAAAATGCTATAAAACTTGTTAAATTATTATTGAAAAACGGTGCAGATCCGAACAAAGAAGATGAAAATAGTGGCACGCCACTGCTTGAAGCCGCAAAAAATAATAATGCAGAAATGGTAAAAGTTTTGCTGGAATATGACGCCCAACCGGACATTAATCATATTTATGCTGGAACACCCCTACATATAGCGGCGAGAGAAAATGCAACAGAAGCCGTAAAAACTCTTTTGGAACACGGGGTAAGTCCGGACATTACAGATTCTTCCGGCAGCACTCCTTTACATGTCGCCGCCTTAGAAAATAGCATCGGAGTCGCTAAATTATTATTGGAGACAGGAGCAGAACCAAATATAATAGACAATTTCTTTAATACTCCTTTACATTATTCCGCAAGGGAAAACTTTATTGAAATGGTAAAGTTATTATTGGAGTATAACGCAGATACTAATATAAAAGATGAAGATAATGAAAAGCCTATTGATAAAGTTGATAAAAATTCTGATATTTATAAATATTTAAAATCATTTGAATAAATAAATTACGTGTGGTAACATTTTTGTATAAGTAATGTCGGCAAAGCACTAAATATGAAACAAATATGAATAAAATAAACGGTAGTGCAAAAATTAAAGTAAGTGTAAAAATATCGCCACTACTCATACACATAACCGTTGTCATCATCAATCAAAACCGGAATTTCGGCAAGCGCTGGATATCTTCTAATGCAGCATAATAATCTTCCACAATTTCTTTGACGATATCACCGGCAGGTTTAATATCGTTGATGATACTTGCCACTTGTCCAATTTCGAGTTCCCCTTCGATTAAATCGCCTTCAAACATGCCTTTTTTGGCACGAGCGCGTCCTAAAAGATGTTTGAGTTGCTCTTCACTCGGGCATGTTTTGTAGAGTTCGGCTAAGCGGCGGTAAAATTCATTTTTGATGAGCCGGACCGGTGCCAATTCTTTTAAGGTCAAAACTGTATCGCCATCTCCGGTTTGTAATACAGCTTCCTTAAAATTTTGATGTGCCGATGATTCTTCCGAAGCGACAAACCGGCTACCGATTTGTACCCCGTCGGCACCGATAACCATAGCGGCTAACATTTGTCTTCCTGTGGCAATCCCACCTGCGGCAATCACCGGAATATTTACGGCTTGTCGCACAGCCGGAATTAAAGTTAGTGTAGTCGTTTCTTCACGTCCGTTATGTCCACCGGCTTCAAAACCTTCGGCAACTATGGCATCTACGCCGGCGGCTTCGGCTTTTTGAGCAAATTTGACACTACTGACTACATGCACAACTTTAATACCGTTAGATTTTAAATGACCGGTCCATTTTTTCGGATTACCGGCTGAGGTAAAGACAATTTTAACGCCTTCATCTATGATAATTTGAATTATTTCTTCAATATCGGCATAGAGTAGGGGTACATTGACGCCAAAGGGCTTATCGGTATGTTGTCTGGCTTTTTGAATATGTTCGCGCAAAACATCCGGATACATGCTGCCGGCGCCAATAAGTCCGAGACCACCGGCATTACTGACAGCAGTTGCTAGTCGCCAACCACTGACCCAAATCATGCCGCCTTGTATAATGGGATATTTGATGTTGAATAGCTTGGTTATGTTCATGATTATTGGTTATCTGGTTATACTGGTTATTTGGTGATTTGATGTCGGGGCTTCGGTACATCCTGATTCCTTTGTCATCGGGACACTCAGCTACCTTTGTTTCTGCTATGAAGGTCACTGAGTGTCCCGACCTCGACTTTCGTCGGGGGAGGGGTATCGAAGTGACCGGTGTTGCACTACGCACTTTCCACTTTCCACTTTCCACTTAATACTTTCCACTAACTTTCAAATCTAATAATTTTTTCTAACTTATATTTATCGAGATAATCTTGAATGATTTTGCGCAAAGACGGATGATCCGTAACCGGTGTCAGCCGTTTTTTAAGGACTTCCAAATCTTGATTTTGCCATTCCAAATTAAAAAATCCGTAACCTTTAACTTGTTGATTTTCAATATAAATGATTGATTTTTCGCCGGTAAAATGTCCTTTGTCAACCAAAATCATATGGTCGTTAGAAAATCGGTGCGGATAGTTTAATTTGGCTTTAGTACAAGGTGAAAAAACCGGATTTTCTTGATAGCGGTAATGCCAAGCAATAACCCGACTAATTAAGTTACCTTGCAGTAATTCATATTCAATACGATTGATTTGTTGCTGCATATCCAAAGCTTTCGGGTTGTCTTTGATATATATTTGATTGACTTTTTTTTGAATATTGCGCGTTGCGTTCACGCCGATTAACCGGTCATATTTATTAAAAAAATAGATGATACCTTTTTTATTTGGCAGATTAGCAATGGTTTGGATAATATCTTTCTTTATTTTTTTTACCGGTGCGATGCCCGGTGTTTGAATACGGTCCAACAGATTGCGTTGTTTGTTTAGTATCATTTTGAATAACTCAACGGTTGCCAAAGCATCTCCGGAAGCTCGGTGTCTGTCGCTTACGGGTATATGTAAAGATTTGCAAAGTTTTCCCAGACTATAAGACTCTTGTCTTGGAAAGACTTCTTTGCTCAACTTGACGGTACACAGTTTAGGGCGTTCAAATTTGTAGCCCAAGCGGTCAAATTCTTTTTTTAGAACACGATAATCAAATGAAGCATTATGAGCCACAATAACGGCATCTTGGGTAATTTCGATGACGCGTTTCGCAATTTCATAAAATTTTGGCGCACGCCGCAGCATTTGGTTGTTGATGCCGGTCAATTTTTGCACATACCAATGAACCGGGCGCTCGGGATTGACCAGACTGATGAATTGGTCAATAATGTCATTGCCGTCATAAAGATAAACGGCTATTTCGGTTATGGCTTCATCTTCGGGTTTACCGCCGGTGGTTTCTAAATCTACAATCGCATATTTCATAATTCACTATTAGAAACTAATACCTAATTGATTAAGTCTTTCGAGTTCAATTTTTTCGGCTAATCGTTTGGGTATAACCGGTCTGATTAAAGTTTGTCCGCTACGTTTTTTCATAAACGGATAAAAGTCAATTTCCGGCTTAGGTTCTTTCGGGTTAGGGTATTTATTAGTCCCTACCAAAACCAACTTACCTTCATCAAACAGCGCTTGTTCTTTGTCGGCACTTTCGGCTATTTTTTGTTGTATTTTGCCTTTGTATAGTTGTGATAAAAAACCACCTGACTTTTCAATCAGTTTAAAGATTTCCAGTGCTTTATCCGCCAATTTATAAGTATTTTCTTCTACAAAATAATTGCCTTTGGTACTGTCGAGAGCTGCTTCAAATCCGGCTTCTTTTTGTAAGATAATCAGTTGATTACGGGCAATACGTTCACTGAATTTATTGCTTTTTTTATAAACGCTATCAAAGGGCATATTGGCAACCAAATCACTACCGCCTAAGATGGCACTCATCATTTCCATACCGGTTCGTAACATATTGACGTACGGGTCAAAAATGGTTTTATTACGTAGAGAAGGTCGGGTGTAAACATTAGCTGTAAGCCTTGTATCATATTCATCCCCGATTAATTGCCAAAGCAATCTTAAAGCTTTGAGTTTGGCTATTTCAAAGAAATAATGAGAACCGTTAGCCATTGAAAACCTAATTTGATGTAAAGTTTGTACGCCTAGTTTTTCAACATATTCAACAGCGTGTGAAAGACTATATGCCAATTCTTGCGTAATGCTGGCACCGGCATTTTTGTATTGATAACTGCTGATGTCAATAAACCGGTAAGTATCCGGAAAATAATTTTGTAAAATTTTAAGGTTTTCAAAATCTTTGGTTTCGTTTTTATACCAATTGCCAAAGCGTGCCAAATGCCCGATAGGGTCAATTAATATTTGACTTTGCCCTTGGGTTTGCTCATAGAGTTTTTTGATAAAATCCGTATCGAGCATATCTGCTTTAAAAATTAGTTGAGATGGCTCTAAATCTTTAATAAGCGATTGAATATCAAAAGGTCTGTTAAAATAAAAAGTAAAAAAATCAGCACCGGCATCAAGGGCTTTTCGGGCAATTTTATTGGCTATTTCAGGATTTGCGATTTGTAATTCTTGGCTGATTTTAAATTGTTTAGGTGCCAGTTGTTTCGTCGCAATAAAATCGTCGTAATGGTAAAAGGGTTTGATGTCAATTTGTTCCGGTGTTCGGGTTATCAAAGTTTGATAATCCAATCCTTTTAAATCGACTTGAATTTTTTGTTTCCACTCTTTGGAACTGATTTTTTTAAATTCTTCAAATAAATTGGACATCTGGATTTGCAATTTTTTTGATTATTAATTAAAACAAAACATTATCAAGGCTTTATTTTTACAATTTTATTTCCTTTCATAATGACAAGTTCACTTTTTTTATATTTTTTATAAATGATAAGTTTTTCATAGGACTTTTCAAGTCCATTTATGATTTTATCTTTTAACTCCATTTGTTTATTTTTTTGTTTCATAAAAATCTTTTAAAAGGTTAAACTTTTTATAATCAATAATTTGTAAATTTTGATTATTCAATTTTTGTGCCATTAAGTAATGCTTTCCAAAAGAATTATCTATAATAAATGCATTGTCAACAAGCGATAAATAAATATCAAATAAATTAATAATTCCTTTGATATATCTTCTTTCAATTACGTTTTCCGGTATATCATGTCCGCCTTCTTTTACTCTTATTTTTACCCGTTCTTTAGCCAGGTCGATATTGTTAAGCCAAAAGAACAAAAGCGTTATGGTATAACCTTGTTCTTTTGCAATAATTATTTTTTGCTTATAACTTTTACTTGACAGAGTTGTTTCAAATGCAAAATCTTGATTCCTTTCAATAAGCTCATTGATGCGTTTAATCATTATTCTACCTGCTTCAAGTGCAACTGATTCAGGTTGAAATGGTGAAAGCCCTTTTGCAATTTCATCGGCATTAACAAATTCTTTACAATCTAATATTTCGGGTAATATTGTATATGAGGCAGTTGTTTTACCGGCTCCATTGCATCCGGCAATAATATATAGATTTTTTTTTGCCATTTTATTAGTTATCTACTTAATTTATGATCA
This sequence comes from Flavobacteriales bacterium, assembly GCA_026996605.1. Taxonomy (GTDB): domain Bacteria; phylum Bacteroidota; class Bacteroidia; order Flavobacteriales; family Flavobacteriaceae; genus WGBX01. Next base: position 18,122 of record JALWLE010000100.1, on the reverse strand, counting down.
ATAAATAACAGGCACAAATATTTTTTTGTTAAGAATAATTTTAGGCTCATTCTGAAATTTTAATATTTTCTGTTTCAATAATATAAATATCTTCACCTTTTTTCTTCATCAATAATTTTTCGCGGGCGTATTTTTTGAGTTTTTCGTCATTATTTAAATCTTTTAAAGTCTGTTTTTGTTGTTTTATGGCTTCCGTATAAAATGCTTTTTTATCTTCCAATTGTTTAATCTGATTATTAAGACGATGCTGATACAATAACGAATTGTCATCAATAAAACTCATCCAAGCCACAAATACGATAAGCGCAATGACAAAGCGGTTGGTTAAATATTTGAAATAAACAGACATATTTATATATTATTTTTGATTAAACTGATTATAACGTCAATAGCTACTTTGTTGCGACGGTCATTGGGAATAATTAAATCGGCATAGGCTTTGGTCGGTTCAATAAACTGCTCGTGCATAGGTTTGAGGGTCGATTGGTAACGGGACAAAACTTCATCAACCGTCCTACCGCGTTCGTTAATATCACGACGGACTCTTCTAATCAAACGTTCATCACTATCGGCATGGACATAAATTTTGACATCAAACAAATCGCGTAATTTTTTGTCATTAAAAATCAAAATACCTTCAACAATCATTACTTTGCGCGGGTGTGTCAATATCGTGTCGCCGGTACGGGTATGTTGCACAAAAGAATAGACAGGTTGTTCAATGGTTTCGCCTTTTTTGAGTTTGGTTAAATGTTCGTAAAGTAAGTCAAAATCAATAGCGCGCGGGTGGTCAAAGTTGATTTTTGCCCGTTCTTCCAACGATAGATGTTTGTTGTCTTTGTAGTAGGAATCTTGCGAAATTATACCAACATCATCATTGGCAAATTCTTTCACAATTTGATTGACAACCGTAGTTTTACCGCTACCGGTACCACCTGCTATACCAATTATTAACATAGTTCCGATTTTTTGGTAAAAATACGTTTTTTTGTTGAATTATAAAAAACAGAATTAGTAATATTAGCGGTTATGCTACCAAAAAATCCATTTCTTTTTGGCTTTTTTACGCATTTTTTTGGCTTTTTTCTTTCTGATTTTTTCTTGACGTTTGCGTATTTTTTCCTTTTCTTTTCTGGCACGCTCTTGTCGTTTTTTGACCTGTGCGCTTTGGGTATTGGCACGACAGCCCATTTCCACTTCACGAGCCCGGCGATGAAAATAAAAATCGAAACTCAATCCGATGTAATTGCCTTTTTGAATATATTTTCCCGTAACCGGCGTGCTGTTATTCAAGTTATTGAAACTGTAAGTTCCCACGTATTGGTCCACTAAACGGTATTTGTAAACGACAGAGGTTTGTACCATTACGGGTTTGAACTGAAAATACCAACCGGCTTTAAAGACCAAATCAATATCCCAACTTCCCAGGTTTGAGACGGTAGTTTGATAGTAGTTTTTATAAGTTTCGGTAATAGTAGCACTGCTGGTCCGTTCTATTTGAATACCACCGTCAAAACTCAAAGTGTAGCGATCGATACTGAAATTGCGGTATTCAAACAAAATAGGAAATGAATAGTTAAATATGGGACTATATGATGCTCCTTTTTTATATTGGTAGTCGTTAGAGGCATTTATATCGTCTTTTTTCAACAAAAAATAAGTATTGATAGCCGGCACTTGTCCTGCCAAAGCACCAATATGTAGTCCGAATCGGTTGGTAAAATTGAAATTATATACCAGTCCGAATTTATAACTGATACCAAATTGACTATAAAATGAAAAGTTATTTGCAGGATCTATTTCTGCCGGAAAATACAGCAGACCATCTATTTGTACCCCCCATTTGGTATAACTGTGAAATAGGTCAAAATCCTTACTATTGTTAAATAATTTTTGAGCATTTATACTTGTTGCCAGAAATAGAAAACTTATTAGAAAAAATTGTTTTATCATAAGACTATTGCGATTTATCATTAGAATTTTGCATCAATTTCGGAATTTCGTCCTTAACCATGTCATTCAAACGTTCAATATAGTTGATTATTTCATCTTTACCCAATTTTGAAGTAGCCGAAGTTGTAAAAGTTTTGGGCATACTTTGCCATTCTTTGAGAAATTTCATTTTGTATTTACGCAAATTTTTGCCCAATTCGTTGCTGCTTAATTTATCCGCTTTGGTAAAAACAATAGAGAAGGGAATACCGTGTTCACCCAACCAGCGCATAAATTCCATATCTATTTTTTGCGGTTCGTGACGGGCATCTACCAACACGAAGGCATTAACCATATTTTTACGTTTTAAAAAATAGTCTGTAATGAGTTTTTGAAATTTTTTACGAGATGACTTAGAAGTTTTGGCATAGCCATAGCCGGGCAAATCGACCAAAAACCAGTTATCATTGATTTTGAAATGGTTGATTAACTGGGTTTTGCCGGGGGTACTTGATGTTTTAGCCAATTTTTTTTGATTGGTCAGCATATTGATTAACGACGATTTTCCCACATTGCTCCGTCCTATAAATGCATATTCAGGCAACGGGTCTTGCGGGGCTTTTCTGACATCGGTATTGCTGATAACAAATTCGGCTTTTTTGATGGACATAAAACTATTTTTGGCAAAGATACGCTTTAAAGCTTTAGAAACAATAGTTAAAAAAAACTTACATTAAATATTAATTCAATTTGCAGTGAAAATTGCTAACATATCGGTTATTTAAACATTAAAAAAATTTATAATCCTTTGTTGTAGCTGAAAATGAATTTAAAATTAAAAATAAAAATAACGGAAGTAGTTGAAGAATTAATCGAGATGCTGATGTAGATAAGTGCCAGTTTAAATCATTTGGTGTTACCATATAGATAAAAATATAAACACCTAAAGTCCCTAGCAATATAATAAATCCGGTTTTATATTTAAGTTTTAAGCCTAATTTATAAATATAAAGTATAATGACTATTAAAATTACCGGAAATAATTCATATATGGTTTTAAGAAGAAAGACTAGGATTGTTTTTAATCTATTCATATCAAATACTTGTATTATTGTTCTGTTTAAACTACTTGTAATATCATTATTAGTAGCAATAAGTAATTTAAAACTTAAACTAATGACAATAGGAAAGAGTCCGCCGTAAATAAAATATTTGAATTTTTGATGATAATCCCTAAAAAAGGATAAGTATGATACAACTGAAAAAACAATCGCAAAGGCAATACCTTCATTTTTTACCCACATACTCGAAAATACTAAAAATCCGGTAACAAACATTAGTTTATAATTTTTGTCTTTTAAATAGTAGAATGAAGCAACACTAATTAAGTAATATAATGCAAGTAAACCATCAGCATATTGAGAAAAAATCTCTTTATAAAATAAATAATTAGAAATAAGATAGATAATAATACTAATAGCCAGTAACCGATTATTTATAAATGAGTACAATGACCATAATAGTAAATAGAAAACTACAAAACTAAAAAGTATAGGGACAAAACTTGTGTACGAATCTGATAATTTCCAAAATCCGGCAATAGTAGCCGGAAGCATCAACGGATAATCACTATGAACATGGTCAATATGCGGATTAAACAACTCATGCCAATTGTCTGAAGCTAGGAATTTTGCATGGGTGTTCCAAAATGCCCATGCATCCCATTTCCCATCTAAATATATAGCTTTTTTGTATGTTCCAAAACCTATGATTAATATAATATTAAATAATGAAAAAGCTTTGTAATCTATTGATTTTGTATGTTTTGGTTTGCGATGTTTCTTTTTTAGGTAAAGAAAAATTAAAGATAATAAAAGTAAAAATAAACCGGGTAAAATAAGTACATGAATATTTAAACCGATAAAGTATAACATACTAAATGTACTGATAGTAAGAGTAGAGGATAAAATAATTAATTTATCTTTTTCAAAGGTATCAAAGTATTTTAATGATTCACTAATTAGAATCACAGACAAAAAATAAAATATAATATACAGCCAAAGCATTATTTATATGTTTTGAGGAGGTATATGTCGTAATTTTTGAGTTTTTTCTTCAAAATTGTGTCGCCTTTAAATTTTTGCTTTGATTTAATACTGTGATAGTATTTAATTAGATAATAATCAATTTTAACAGTATCAATTAAACGAAAATAGTTAACAATGTTCTTATAGGGCGAAAATATATTATGAAGTCTGAAGAATTCTGCATAATCTGCTCCTTTATTATTGTAATAGAGTGTGGTAGTATAAGGTTTTATTTGTGAAATAAAATCATGAAATTCAAGTTCTTTCTCTACTAATTTTGATGTTTTTTTTGGTTGCTGTTTAGCATAATTTATTACTAAAAACAATAGCGATATTATCAAAAACAGATTAAAAATAACCCACTTGAATTTCATGATAAAAAAATTATTTTACTGCAATAGCAGAAATTTCAACTTGAACATCTTTGGGTAACTTAGCCACTTGAACGGTTTCACGAGCCGGCGGTGGTGTTTTGCCATTGAAGTATCCGGCATAAATTTCATTGACAACCGGAAAATCATCCATATCTTTTAAGAAAATGCTGGTTTTAACAACATTGCCGAAATTCATTCCGGCTTCTTTTAATATAGCTCTTAGGTTCTCCATTACTAAATGAGTTGCTAATTCAATATTATCCAATATAAGTTCGCCGGTTAATGCATTCATCGGAATTTGTCCGGATATAAACATAATACCTCCGGTTTGAATCGCTTGACTGTAAGGACCAATTGGAGCCGGTGCATCGTTTGATGTTATTTGATTTTTCATTGACATATTGTAGGTTTTTTTTTAAGATTTTATGCAAAATTAACGATTATTTTTTTAGGAAATGAAGGAATATTAATATTAGGTTGTTGTTTACTGATTCTCTTTTACAATATTTTTTATTGGTTATTCACTTCAATTTTATGAATTTCATTACCTGTTTTAAATAGATAGATGCCGTTTGCCAATTGACTGATATTTATGCTGTTTTGATGTGATTTTCCTGATAAAATTAACTTGCCTTCCAAAGTAAATAGTTGATAATCAACATCATTTTTTGATTTAATAAATAATTGTTGATGTGCTGGATTTGGATAAACAATCGTGTTTTTTGATTGAAATTCTGAAATTCCGGTCAAGTTATATTGCGAAAAATCCGGAATTCCATAACCATATTCATAATCAGGATTATAAAACCTGTCAGAAATACTTATTAAATCTTGCTTAATTTGCGCCGGTGTTTTTTGTGGGAAAGCTTGCACCATACAAGCTACCATGCCTGCTGTAATAGGAGATGAAAAAGATGTGCCGCTTAATCCTTGAATTTGTCCGTACCAATATACAGCTGTTCCAGCACCTTGTGCCATAACTTCCGGTTTGATACGGCCATCAGCCGTAGGACCAATAGAACTAAATGCGGTTTTTTGTCTCGTGTCATCAACTGCCCCAACGGTGATAACACTGACTGCATCTGCAGGCATCCCTATTTTTGGCCAAGATGTGTCACCTGAATTTCCGGCAGAGACTACCACATTGATACCACGTGATACGGCAATCTCAGCAGCTCTACTGACGAATGAAGTCTGTCCGTCTAAATCAGCCATAGTATAACTGTATTCGGGACGGTCAAAAGTTTGATAACCTAAAGAAGTATTTATGACATCAACGCCTATACTATCAGCACGTTCAGCTGCTTCTGCCCAATAGGATTCTTCAATAGGCATTTCTTGTGAAACATCTTCCGACACGTATAGCGCCACACTAACATCCGGTGCAGTTCCTACTAACAAACCTTGACTCTTGGCGGCAATAGTTGATAAGACACCGCTACCATGCATGCTGAATTGATAAACATTGGTATCATCACTGACAAAATTATAAACATCAACAACTTTGTTGTTTTGAAATAAATGTTGAAATAATGTTGCTGTATTTACATCTTCAAAACCGGCATCAATAATACCAACTAAAACACCTTCGCCGGTATAATTGTGTTGGTGCATCACTTCGCCATGTAGCATATTAATTTGCCCGGCACCGTAGCCGTAATCATAATTAACACGTCTGGACGATATGGACGCTGCTGGTTCTTCATAAGGATGCGGGCGGGTAACTACCCCGATGTTTTTATTGGCAAACTCAATTTTATCGACAAAACTTAGATTGAGCAGATTTTGAATGTCATTTTGTGTTCCGGTTACGTGAACGGCATTGAGCCATTTTGATTTGGCCTTATATGTAATACCTGCGGCTTGACTAACTTGGTTAATATAATTATCATCAACCGGTACATCTTTTTGGTCTAAATTGATGCCTAATCTTGCTCTTCTGTCCAAAGAACGTTGAGATAACATGTTTAATGGATTAGATAAAAATGTATTGGCTTGCGGTTTATCGTTAAAGAAAACCCAAGCATCTTCAGTTTGTGAGAATCCAATTTGAAAGGCGATAATAAAAAGCAGTAAGGTTAAGTGTTTCATGTTTTTTAATTAAAAATGTGAGACAAATATAATCTATTATTACGACTTGAAGAGATTTACTTTACAAAAAACAGAGAGATACCGCAGTTACGATACCACTCTGTTTTTATACTTTTTATATGCTTTTTGCTAAGTTAATACACATATCCGATTTTATATCAAACGCACGATCGTCCGTATCTACGCACTTTACCGCTTTCCACTAGTCACTTTCCACTCGGCACTTTCCACTTTCCACTAATTCATTACCAATCTTTATCTTGTTTACGTTTTTTACCGCTGCCTTTTAAGACTTTGGCTTTGATTTTTTTCTGTGTTTTTTGTTCTTTGTTTTTAAGTGCGACCAATATTTGTTTGACTTGTTGCGGGGTCAATTGGGCTTTGCGTTTTTGTCCTTGTTTTTCTTGTTGCTTTTGCCCTTTTTGTCCGCCTTGTTGTTTTTGCTTTTGTTGGTCTTGTTTACCTTGATTTTTTTGGTTTTTGTCCTGTTTGTTTTGTTGATTTTGATCTTTCTTTTTATCGCCTTTGCTTTTTTTATTTTGGTCTTTCTTGTTTTGTTTGTTTTGATCCTTTTTATCTTGACCGTTTTGGTTTTTTTGTTGGTCTTTTTTGTTTTGTCCTTGCTTATTTTGGTCTTTTTTATTCTTTTGGTCTTTGTTTTGCTGATTTTTATTCTGCTTATTTTGTTTATTCTTATTATTTTTCTTTTGGTTTTGCTTGTTTTTCTTTTGTTGTTGTTTGAGTTTTTGTTGTGCTAATGCCAAATTATAACGGGCTTCTTCATCCGAAGGATTTTGACGCAAGGCATTTTTATAAGCTTCTACGGCTTTGTCATACTTCTTTTTGTTATACCACACATTGCCTTGATTAAAGTATGCTTTTGACTTCAGCATAGAATCGTCCGCTTGTTTGGCAGCTTTTTCAAAATAATGCGCCGCTTCCAGATTTTTATCCAATTCTGTTTGTGTCAATCCTAAATTGTAGGATGCTACGGCATTAACAGGGTCTTTTGCCAGAGCTTTTCTAAAATCTAATTCAGCTTCTCTGTATTCTGCTTTATCATAAGCATGTAGTCCTTTATTGATTAATTTTTCAACGGCTTTATCGGGCTTTTGCCCATTTTGTTGGGCTTGTCCGTTTACAATGCTGATTAAACTTAATATGATTATGATATATGGTTTCATGTTTATTGATGATAGATTTATTTGGTTATCTGCGTGTTCCTACTTTCGTAGGGGGTTATTTGATGATGGTTGTCATTTCGAACGTAGTGAGAAATCTCACTTTCATTTTACCTTTTAAGATTTCTCGTCGTCCCGACTTTAGGTCGGGACTCTGTCGAAATGACAACTGCTGTCATTACAAACGTAGTGAGAAATCTACTTCTCAATTTTCAATTCAGACGTTTTCCAAAACGTCTCTACGCACTTTTCACTTTATTTCTTTCCTATGTATGCTAATTCGCACTAGACACTAATTCGCTTTCCACTTTTTACTAAATTTCTCTTTCTAATTCGTTAAACAAATTCAATTTTCGCAACCATTGGGTTTCGCGTTCCAATACAATGATATACAAAACTAAAAAAACAAATCCGGCTAATAAAAACCATTGAAATTGGTCTTTATATTCCGAAAATTTGGTGGTTTCAAATTCCCGTTTGTCCATTTTTTTCAAAGCGTCTTTGATGTAATTGACCACTTGCTTGGTGTTGCGTCCTTCTATATATTTTCCGTTGGTTACGGCTGCGATTTCTTTCAATATTTTATCGTCTAAACGGGTGATAACGGTTTGTCCGTTTTTGTCTTTTTTGTAGCCGTAAAGCGAACCGTTCTTTTTAATGGGAATAACCGAACCTTTTTTGGTGCCGATGCCAATAGTAAATATGGTGACACCTTGTTGTGCTGCTTGCTTGGCAGCTTCTACGGCTTTTTGCGAATGGTCTTCACCGTCGGATAAAATGACCAAAATTTTATTTGTATCTTCTTCGTCAAAATAGGTGGTTGCCAGATTAATAGCATCGTCAATGGCGGTGCCTTGTGAACTCACCAAATCGGTATTCATATTTTGCAAAAATATTTTGGCTGCGGCATAATCCGTCGTGATTGGTAATAGGGGATAGGCCTCACCGGCATAAGCAATCAGCCCGATACGGTCGGATACCAAATTATCGACAATTTTTGACACCAATCGTTTAGCTTTTTCCAAGCGGGACGGCGCTACATCTTCGGCATCCATACTTTTAGATACATCGATGGCAAAGACTATATCAACCCCGCGGCGTTTAACGGTTTCTAATTTGGTGCCCATTTTCGGATTGGTCAATCCGGTGATTAAGAATAACAGTGCCAACGATAATAATATCAATTTGATAAAAGGCTTAAATCGTGAGCGTTCTATAACCACTTTGTCGAGTAATTTGGCATCAAACAATGCCTTTTGCTTTTTGGTTTGCCAAACCCGCATATAAAAATAGCCCAACCATAAAACAGGTATGATAGCGAGTAACATAAAATATTCCGGAGCTTCTATCTGATACATTTCTTTCTTTTTTTAATTATACAAAACTTTTCATCCACGTATATCGTAACAATCCGACTATAAATATCAATCCGATGGCAATCAACACAAATGGGCGGTATAATTCTTTATAGTTATAATATTTGGTTTCTTTGATTTCGGTTTTTTCCAGTTTGTCTATTTCTTTATAAATTTTATTCAACTTACTGTTATCAGTGGCTCTAAAATACTTACCGCCGGTTTCCGATGCAATTTTTTTCAACAGATTTTCATCTATTTCTACTTTGGCATTTCGATAAACAAAACTACCATCCGGATTAACGGCAACAGGCGTAGGGGCATAGCCATTAGTTCCCAGCCCAATAGTATAAACTTTTATGCCAAATTCTTTGGCGAGTTCCAATGCGGTATAAGGATCAATTTCGCCGGTATTATTGACGCCATCCGTCATCAAAATTATCACTTTGCTTTTAGCTTTGCTGTCTTTAAGGCGATTGACGGCAGTTGCCAACCCCATTCCGATAGCCGTCCCTTGTTCCAGTTGGTTAAAGAGTTGTCTGAAATTAATTTTCCTGATGGCTTGCATCACAATGCGTTGGTCCGATGTGATAGGCACTTGCGTAAAAGCTTCACCGGCATACAATACGACACCAAATCGGTCATTGGGACGTTTTTTGATGAAATTAATAGCGGTTTTCTTTAAAGCTTCCAAGCGGTTTGGTTTTAAATCGCGTGCAAGCATACTCGCCGAGACATCTACCGCTAACATAATATCAATCCCTTTGGTTTTCTTGGTTTTGGCAGTTACATCAACTGAACGCGGGCGGGCTATTCCGATAGCGGTTAAGGTTAATGCCAGTAAAAGCAAGCTTGCCAAAATGGGTATCATCTTGTTTTTTAAGGTTTTAAATCCCCCGAATGATTTTACATCAGAATACAGGAATTTTGCCCGCTCATTGTAACGATGTCGATACAACCATATAGCTAATATTGGCATTAACAACAATAGCAATAGGGCGTAAGGCGTATATAATTCGTAATGTTCAAATAGTTTCATTTTTTTGTTTAACTGTTTATTTGGTTAATCGGTTATTTGATGTCGGGTGTCCGATGTCTGATGTCAAGTGTTAGATGTTAAATCTAATTTCTAATTTGCCTTTGGTTATCTGGTTATTTGTTGATATTGGTTATTTGATAATTTGATGATGATTGTCATTTCGAACGTACTGAGAAATCTCATTAACAATTTAATTTTTTCAATATTAAGATTTCTCGTTGATCGTTTCTCGCTCTGTCAAAATGACAAGTGTACTTTTCCCTAATCACTATTTTGCTTGGCACTATTTCGCTTTCCACTAGGCACTAATGAACTTTCAACTCATTTAACAAGTTCTGCCGACTGCATGACTCTGTCAATTAATGCTTCATTATCTTTATTGCCTTGTAAATACATACCGACTACAAATTTTTCTCCGCTGTCCGTTTGATAAAAACGGCTGTCAAATTGCACTTTCAAATTATTGCCGACTACCGGCAAATCTATCGTAAAATCACCGAAATAGCGTTTGCCACCGTCAATATCCGCTTCTTGCAAATTCACATCACGGGCTTTTATTTGTTGCAACATGCCTACGATACTTCCTTTCGTTACATCGGTTTGTTCCGGAATTTTTTGTTTAAAATCAAAACTTCCGGCAAGAATAGCGTATTTTTTAATCAAATTTTGATCACCGTAAACCGCTATTTCATCAAAAACTTGGGTCAATTTTTTAGGTAATGTATCCATAGCGGAAGACATATCAACATCGTGCAAGATATGCGGCGTGGTCAAGCCCAATGCCGGTGTACTGCCGTATTCACTGTAAACCCATTCGGCTTTGGAGATATTTTCTTTGAGATGCTCGGTCAGTTTCATCTTGTTTAGATAATAATATCCGGTACCGCCAATCAGTCCGATAAGTAAAACAATAGTACCACCGATGATTAAAGCCATACGTTTTTTGCGTTTGCGTGCAGCTTCCAATTGTGCTATTTCAGCCGCTTTTTCATCGGTTATATTTTGCACGATTTGATGCGCATATTCGATGACATCTTTAATAACGTTGAAATCCAAATCAATATCTGCCGGATTGGGGGATAGTTTGGCAAATTTAGCCAAATCAGCCCGCTGTAAAGTTTGTTGTAAGCGTGACAGTAATTCGCTATCGAAATAAGCGCCGTTTTCAAAACGGTATTTTTTCAATTCTTGCAACAATTCGCTCGAAATTTTTTCTTTGGCAGACAGATGCAATTCGTTTTCCAAATACTCTTTGAGCGTATCGGTCAGTTGTAAATAATGTTCGTCAACACGATCTTTTAACCATAATTTTTCACGATTTAAACTCTCTAAATTATTGGTCGCAATTTCATAAGGTGTTAAAGCTTTGCGAGCGGCTATGTCACGTTGGCGCTTACGATAAAAATAATAAGCTGCAGCCAAAACCGGTAATAAGAGCAGCCACCACCAATAAGCGTGAGAACTCGCTAACTCACTAACCGGCTTCCCTTCGATATTGACAGGTTCTTTAAAGCCGTAGAGTCCTTGCTTGGTCGTATCAACTTTGACCGGCAATACTTTGATTTTTAAACTGTCGGTAACAAAAGTGCTGTCGTTGATTTTGATATTAATCGGGGGAACAACGTAATTGCCACTGTCCCATTGTGTAATAAAGTAATCTTTTTGCAAGTGCCGGAACGGTTTGGCTTGTAAAGTATCGACCGGTGTGGAACGTACCACTTCTAAATCGCCCAAGGTGGACAATTCTGGAAAATCGATAAATGACAAAGTGTCAGCTTGGGCTTTGACCGATAAACGCACTTGCTCACCAATACGAATTTGTGTTGTATCGGCTTGAATATGCACTTTGGGCAAATCTTGTGCCGATAGCAAACCGGCTGCAAAAATCAATAATATGCCAATAATATGTTTCATTCTTTCTTTCATTTATACTTGTGGGATTAGCTCCTTGCTTTAAAATATTGCAACATTTTTTTGATATAAGACCCGTTGGTCGCTACCCAAATTACACCGCTTCCCGATTTTTGAAAGGATTTTTTAAAATAATCTTGCCGGCGCAGAAAATTAGCATTATGTGTTCTGCGCACTTGTTTATTGCTTGTATCGACAAATGTTTGCTTACCGGTTTCCAAATCTTTCATGGTTACTAATCCCAAATCGGGCATATCTTTTTCCATAGGATCATACACCATAATACCGGTTAAATCATGTTTTTTACCGACAATTTTCAGGGTGTCTTCATAATTTTCATCGATAAAATCGGAAATCAGGAAAACGATGGCTTTCTTCTTTAAGACATTGTACAAAAACTTTAATGCCATAGATGTATCGGTACGCGTATGCTTGGGTGTGAAATCAATCAGTTCGCGAATAATCCGCAAGACATGCGAACGTCCTTTTTGCGGTGGAATAAACAGTTCAATATCATCGGAATATAAAACCAAACCGACTTTATCGTTGTTTTGCGTCGCCGAAAAAGCCAAGGTTGCCACCATTTCGGTAATCATCTCGCGTTTGAGTTGTCCGCGGGTACCAAACCACTGCGAGCCGCTTATGTCAACTGCCAACATCATTGTGAGTTCGCGTTCTTCTTCAAAAACTTTGATAAAAGGAGTGCGGTACCTAGCGGTAACATTCCAATCGATATTGCGAACATCATCGCCATAAGCATAAGGTCGCACTTCTGAAAAAGTCATACCGCGCCCCTTAAAAGAGCTGTGATACTCGCCCCCGAATATATGATCAGACAAACGCTTGGTTTTAATCTCGATTTTCCGAACTTTTTTTAGTATGTCTTTCGTAGTCATTTTTTAGTTGAAAGTTAAATGTTGAATGTTCGATTGTCATTTCGACAGAATTCTATCGACGAAGGAGATAGAATGATGAGAAATCCCGCTAGTTTTATTTTAAGATTTCTCGTCGCTCCTAATGTCGCTCTGTCGAAATGACATACGACATTAAAATACACCTACGGCACTTCAACGGTATTAACTATTTTATTGATGATGTCTTCGGTTGTAACGTTTTCGGCTTCTGCTTCATATGTCAGTCCGATACGATGACGCAATACATCGTGTACCATGGCACGCACATCTTCGGGTATGACAAAACCGCGTTTATTGATAAAAGCATATGCCTTTGAAGCGGTTGCCAAATTGATACTGGCTCGTGGTGACGCACCGAAATTAATTAAGGGTTTGAGTTCTTCCAATCCGTATCGTTCGGGATAACGGGTAGCAAAAACAATATCTAAAATATATTGCTCGATCTTCGGATCTAAATAAATGTCTTTAACCACTTCACGAGCTTTTAATATTTGATCGGTAGTAGTAACCGGTTGTACCTTATTGATATCGCCTTGTAAATTGCGTCGCATAATTTCCAATTCTTCTTTTTGCGACGGATAGTCAATAATGGTTTTGAGCATAAAACGATCTACTTGTGCTTCGGGTAGCGGATAGGTACCTTCTTGTTCAACAGGGTTTTGCGTTGCCATGACCAAAAACGGCTCTTCTAGTTTGTAGGTTTCATCTCCAATGGTTACTTGACGTTCTTGCATGGCTTCCAATAGAGCGGATTGCACTTTGGCAGGTGCGCGGTTAATCTCGTCGGCTAATACCAAATTGGCAAAAATAGGTCCTTTTTTGACTTCAAATTTGTTTTCTTGCATATTGTAAATCAAAGTTCCGATAACATCTGCCGGTAACAAATCCGGGGTAAATTGAATACGGCTAAACTTGGCATTGATGGCTTTTGCCAAAGTATTAATTGCCAAAGTTTTTGCCAATCCGGGAACCCCTTCCAATAAAATATGACCTTTACCCAATAAGCCGATAAGCAAGCGATCAATCATTTTATCTTGTCCAACGATGACTTTATTGATTTCAAATTTGAGAATATCGACAAAGCCACTTTCTTTTTGAACGCGTTCGTTAATTTCGTTTACGTTTATATTTTCCATATCAAAATGTTTTTTCAGTACAATTTTACAACAAAATTATGCCAAGTATTGTTAAGGTAATTATAAAACGGTACTTATTAGTAAAATTTTAATGTTTTTGTAAAATATTTGTTAAAAGGACTGACATTTTAGCAGGTTGAATGGAAGCTGGTTATATGGTTATTTGGTGATACTGATGAATTGATGAGTTGAGAAATTGAGAAGCAGGTCATTGAGTGTCCCGACCCCGACTTTCGTCGGGGGGATGTATCGAAATGACCGGATCTTTTAAAAAAGTGAAGATTTGTCCTGCTTCATAATTTTTACAGTTAGTTGAGTGGAAAGTGCCTAGTGCGAATTACGCACTTTCCACTTTTTCGCTTGGTACTAGGTACTAAAGACTTATTGCCGACTTAATTGCGAATTGTAGTATGCGGGATTGCCGGTTACTTCTTCACCTAGCCAAGCGGGTTTATCAAAGCTTAAATGTTCGTTTGGTAATTCTATTTCGGCTAGTGTCAGCCCTTCGTTTTCGTCTAAAAATTCATCGACTTCAAAAAATAAATTATCATTAACGGGAATGTCATACCGGACTTTCTCAATAATACCGGGTTCGGCTAATTGTAGTAGCGCACGGGCTTCTTCTACGGGAATTTCTTTTTCCCATTCAAAACGGGTTGTGCCGGTTTGGTTTGATGCGCCTTTAATGGTTAAAAATGCGCTGCCGTCTTTAATGCGCACACGGATCGTTCGCTGCGGGTCGCGATTGAGATAGCCCTGTACGATATGATGAACCCGTGCCGCTTCGAGTTTGTAATCATCATTTTTGACCAAAAATTTACGTTCTATTTCTTGCATTTTATTTATTAGTTGAAAGTTGAAAGTGCCAAGTGCGAAGTGCGTTTTTAACATTCAATTCCTCACTCCTCATTTAAACCTTATTCAGCAAAGCAATATCCAAAACTTCTTCCATTTTTTTAACATAATGGAATGTCAAACCCTTGATATATTGCGGATTGATTTCATTGACGTCTTTACGGTTGTTTTCCGACAAGATGATTTCTTTGATTTTAGCGCGCTTGGCTGCTAATATTTTTTCTTTGATACCGCCAACCGGCAGAACTTTGCCACGTAGGGTTATTTCGCCTGTCATTGCTAAATTCGGTTTGACTTTACGACCGGTTAAGGCAGAAACCATAGAAGTCAGCATGGTAATTCCGGCAGAAGGTCCGTCTTTGGGGGTAGCTCCTTCGGGTACATGGACATGGATTTGATATTTGTCAAAAACTTCCGGATCAATGCCCAATTTTCCGGATTTGGCTTTGATATAAGCCAAGGCAATTTGGGCGGATTCTTTCATCACTTGTCCCAAATTTCCGGTCAAATGCAGTTGTCCTTTGCCCTTGGCTAAAATAGATTCGATAAATAAAATATCGCCACCAACCCTTGTCCATGCGAGCCCGGTTACAACGCCGGGTACTTTATTGTTTTCGTATTCGGCTATATTGAATTTAGGCTTGCCTAATATTTTTTCAAGTTCTTTTAAAGAGGGTTTTTTGCTGTAATTTTCTTCCATGGCTATGGATTTGGCGACATTTCTTACAACTTTGGCAATCATTTTATCCAAACCGCGCACACCGGATTCGCGGGTGTAAGACTCGATGATTTTCTTGAGTTGTTTTTTGCCCAATCTCAAATCTTTTTCTTTTAATCCATGCTCCTTTAATTGTTTCGGTAATAAATGCCGTTTAGCAATCTCGACTTTTTCTTCAATGGTATAACCCGACAAAGGAATAATTTCCATTCGGTCACGCAACGCCCATGGAATATCATAAAGATAATTAGCTGTTGCTATAAACATCACACGGGACAAATCGTAGCCGATTTCGAGAAAATTGTCATAAAATTCGCTGTTTTGTTCCGGATCCAAGACTTCGAGCATAGCTGATGACGGATCACCGCGATGATTACTGCTGAGTTTGTCTATCTCATCTAAAATAAAAACGGGATTTGAGGTGCCGGCTTTTTTAATCGATTGAATGATGCGACCGGGCATGGCACCTATGTAGGTTTTACGGTGTCCGCGAATTTCAGATTCGTCTTTCATACCGCCCAATGACATCCGTACATATTTACGACCGACGGCTTCGGCAATAGATTTGCCCAAAGAAGTTTTACCGACTCCGGGTGGTCCGTACAGACATAAAATAGGCGATTTCATATCGTTTTTGATTTTTAAAACCGCGAGATACTCGATAATACGTTTTTTGACATCTTCCAAACCGAAATGATCCCGATCTAAAACTTCACGGGCATATTTTAAATCGATTTTATCTTCGGATAGTTCGTCCCAAGGCAAATCGAGCATTAATTCCAAATAATTGCGCTGAATGCTAAAATCGGGCGCTTGCGGATTCATGCGTTTTAAGCGCGTCAATTCCTTATCAAAATGCTTTTTAACTTCCGGTTTCCATTTTTTGGTTTCGGATTTCTTTTTAAGTTCTTCTATTTCTTGCAATGGACCGATATCACCTAATTCTTCTTGAATAGTACGCATCTCTTGATGCAAAAAATATTCGCGGCTTTGTTTGTCGAGGACTTTTCGAGTCTTGTTTTTAATGTCGTTTTTCAGTTCCAAACGTTGGACTTCTTCATCTAACAATTTGATGAGTCCCAAAGCTCTTTCGGTAAAATCATCAGTCTCAAGCAAAGCTTGTTTTTTAGACACTTCGGTTTCGAGATTGGACGTGATGAAATTGACTAAAAAAACCGGACTTTCAATATTTTCAATAGCAAAAGTGGCTTCACTCGGAATATTTTGATTGAGTTTTATAGCCTTGATTGCCAACTCTTTAACTGAATCTACAATGGCGGTTAGCTCTTTGGTTATTTGCGGATTAGCATCGGGCAGGCTTTTTATTTTTGCTTTGATATATGGCTCTTCTTGTGTAACGGATTCGATACGAAAACGTTTGATACCTTGTATGATGACCGTCAAATTACCGTCGGGCATTTTGATGATGCGTTTGATATCGGCAACCGTTCCAATGTCAAAAATATCTCCGGATTTAGGAATTTCAATTTCGGGATTGACTTGAGCCACAACTCCCAGTATTTTTCCGTTTTTGTTAACATCTTCAATCAATTGAATAGATTGGTCGCGACCGACAGAAATAGGAATAACCACACCGGGCAACAAAATATTATTGCGTAGGGTTAAAATAGCCAGTTCGTCGGGGACTTTTACATCTTGAAGTTTTTTTTCATCTTCGGGACTCAATAAGGGAATGAGTTCCGCTTCGTCATTGAGCATATCAAATAAGGCTTGTTCATTAACTACTTTTATATCTTTTGCCATAAATCCTTTCTTTTTTAAGTTATGGAACTTGCAAGAATCATACCTGCAAGAAACCTGAAATTTTGTCAGTTTAACCGTTTTGTTTGATGGATTTTTCAAAGGGGACCCTGTTTGTAATACTGCGTGCCAAAGTAACTTCATCGGCATATTCCAATTCTTCTCCGACACCTATACCGCGGGCAATGGTTGAAATTGTTGGCGGAAGGGCTAATTCCGAAATTTTTCGATACAGATAAAAATTGGTCGTATCACCATCCACCGTTGCGCTTAAAGCTAAAACAACTTCATCAATAGATTGATTTTCAAGACGTTTAAGCAGCTTGTTAATGGTTAAATCCGAAGGTCCTATGCCGTCAATAGGCGAAATCAGTCCGCCTAAAACATGATAAACGCCTCGATATTCACCGGTGCTTTCAATAGCCATAACATCACGAACATCTTCTACCACGCAAACCAAATTTTGTTGCCGTGAGTGGTCACTGCAAATGTCACAGACCGGTTTGTCGGAAATATTGTGACAAACTTCACAATGCTTGACTTCTGTGCGAAACTTGGTAATGGCTTGCGACAAATTTTCACTTTGCTCAACCGGCTGTTTTAACAAATGCAATGCCAAACGTAGAGCCGTCCGCTTTCCGATACCGGGCAGTTTGGCTATTTCGTCCACTATTTCAGTCAGTAATTTTGAAGGGTAATCCATAAATGCAAAGATAAGGCATTCATCGAAAATGTTAAGGTTTTTTAGAATATAATTTGTAAATGTCT
>JALWLE010000099.1 GCA_026996605.1 Flavobacteriales bacterium | reverse complement strand
ATCACTAAAATAAGTGAAAATATTTACATATCAAAAGCTGTGTAAGTTTTTCTTACACAGCTTATTAATGTTTCTTATTGAGAATTCTTTGCGGATTTAAGGATGTATAGCAACTTGATTATTCAATAAAAGTATTGTTTACTTTTTAGCTTTTCCCAAAAAACGGTCCAAATCAACGGATAAAGAGAAAACATGTGAGTAAAAACCATCTGAGCCGATATTGGTTAAACCATAATCAATGGCCATGCCTTTGTATTTAAAGCCCAGTCCGGCATTGGGTTGAAATTTGAGTTGTTGTTCACCAAAAAATTCTTCATTTCTAAAATTATTGACACCTAAGCGAATAAAGGCTATTTTGTAATAGGTAAATTCCAAACCGAGTGCCGGGTCCATACTGATAAAATCGCTGCTCACCAAACTATGCATTTTAAAGAAACGGGCATTTAAATCAACTTCTGCCAATAAGTCCAAGTTAGAATTTAACTGAAATTGTCGGGCAATACCGAGTTGCATTTTCGGTAAGGTTAACTCTATACTTGCAGGAGCAGTTTGATTTTGTCCCGGAACGGCTTGTGATATAGCGTTAAATTTATCTTTATTAACCGACCAATAGTTAAATGTAGTGGTAATATCGCGTAACATTAAGCCGAGTTCCCATTTTTTTAAGCGGTATTGGGCACCAAGGTCAAAGCCAAATCCGAAGCCTTGGGCAAAGTCACCGATATGCCTGTAAATAAGTTTGGCTGTTGCACCGACATTTAAACCTTTCAAAAGATTTTTTCGACCTACAGAAAAACTCAATGCATAATCGGCGGCAGAGAAATAACTGATACGATCATAGTTAATATTACCTTGTTCATCAATCAATTGAGTTGTATTCATGATGTTATCTACACCGAAACGAATAAGCGAAAAACCATAACTAGTTTGGTCATCAAATCGATTGGCATAAGACAAATAATCATACTGGGCAATATTGGCAAAATAAGCGGCATGCATTAGGTTGAGTTGCCGGTTTTGAACAGCTGTTAATCCGGCGGGATTCCAATAGCCTGCTGTTCCGTTTGCTATGTTAGCTACAACGGCATTACCCATAGCCAAACTGCGTGCATCTACGCCAATGTTTAAAAATTCGTTAGAATAATGCCGGGCGGTTTGGGCACTCAGAATTTGAAAACTCAGAATAATTGCTGTTAAAATGTATTTTTTCATCGTCGGTATTTAAAATTTGCCGGAATTTAATTTCCTAATTCTTCGGCATCTTTATCCAAAACGATTTCTTTGGCAAAATATTTTGTGTCGCCCAACCAAGGTATCTTCCAAAAACGTTCAATATAACGGATTTTTACACCGCGTCCTTGGTAGTCAACCATTTTTTCAATGACTAATTTATCTTTTTTTTCAACAGAGAAATTCCACAAATGGTCTTGTCCGATACCGGTGCTGAGTTGTCCTTCCCATGTTTTGATAATAACACCTTTGTGACTGAATTTGATTAATTTTCCGGCTCGCCAACCGTCACTATACGGCACATAATAATCAAAAGCAAATAAGCCGCCGAAAATCAATCCGAT
Organism: Flavobacteriales bacterium; assembly: GCA_026996605.1. GTDB lineage: Bacteria > Bacteroidota > Bacteroidia > Flavobacteriales > Flavobacteriaceae > WGBX01. Next base: position 10,611 of record JALWLE010000099.1, on the reverse strand, counting down.
GATTAAAATAAAGTATAAAAGAAATTTTCTCATAAGTTAAATATAATAAATAAGTGATTATGTAAATCTGAATTCAATAATCTAAAATCAATCCTGTACCCTATACCAATATTGGGTTCGCCCCAGTAATGAAAAACCTATATAACCACGAACTTTCAGTTTATTCGGCTCAACTAATTCGATATAACAACTGTAAGATTTCCCGTTTTTTGGGTCTATAATTTCACCATCTTCATAGGTGTCACCATCTTTTTTCAAATCTTTTAATATTACCAGACCGATAATATTTTTGTCTTTATATTTGGTTTCGCATGTCCGGCAGACTCCATCCTTATTTTCTTCGGTTAAGAGTTGCACAATTTTACCGTAATATTTATCGCCGTCTTTATAAATTTCTATTATAGACTTGGTTTTGCCGGTCTTGTCGTCAATGGTTTTCCATTTTCCAATGACATCTTGGGCATTCACACTAAAATAAGATAGTAAAATAAGACTGAGTAAAAATAATTTTTTCATAAGTATTCTATTTTTAAAAATTAATAATTCAAATTTACATAAAATTTAGTCGCATACCAAATTTAATCGTTTTTATCTTTAATGACAGTATTATTAATCAGACAAAAACATTCATATAATATTTATGTCAAAGACTATTCCAAAGTATTTTGATTGGTATTTTTAAGTTTTAAAATAGCCATGTTGAGTTCGTGTCCCAGTAGTAAAATCAAAGCATTGAGCCAAATCATTAATAAAATAATCAAAAAAGCTCCGATAGAACCGTAAAGTTGATTGTAACGAGCAAAATGTTCGATATAAAATTGAAAAATATAAAAACTGATGATGGCTAAAAAAGTCGTCATGATGCTTCCGGGCGATATAAATCGTAATTTTTTACCTTCCTTCGTCCCAAAATAATATAAAACCGATACTGAAATTAAAATCATCAAAAGGTAAAATAGATTTTTGCCCCAAACAGTCCAGAAATTATAATCTTCAATAAGACCATGCTTTTTCAAATTGTAAACCACAATTATTTCAAAATAAACAATACCTATAACCGTGATAAATAAAATGGTAACCAAAAGTAAAGAAATGCCTAATGCGATGATATATTGCTTAAACAAATTTCTCCGACCGATGAATTTATGCACGGATTCTTCAAATCCGGTTAAAATGGCATTGACACCGTTTGCCATGAATAAAACCGATAATGCAATACTAAATGACATCAAACCTTTTTTGGGTTTGGTAGCAATATCATAAATAATATTGTCTATGACATCAATGGTTTTTCTAGGTAAAATATCATGAATAAAGGCGATAAAATCGGTTTGAAATCCGTCGATGGGAACCAACGGAATTAGAGTCATGGTAAACAGTAAAAATGGGAAAATAGCCATAAAAAAACTATATGCAATGGCACCGGCACGAACAGTAATAAAACCATGTATAATCCCATCCCAATATAATTTGAGTAAATTATATAATGACATACCCGAAAATCCGGGGACAGGTAATTTTTGCAAATAATTTTTAATATAAACTTTTGGTTTTTTCAACATAATTTTTTTCAAAAAACATGTCAAAGGTATAAAACTTATTTGATTCTTTATAAATTGATACTTATCATAAGTTATTCAGGGCAAACGTACCATATTGTATTATTCAGGAATACCATAAAATTTTAATGTAACCAAGTATAATGATTTGTAAATTCTTTAGTATCAGCTCCGTAGGAGCTGAACTGTTTGTAGCAAGATAAATTAATAATAACAAATAGCTCCGTAGGAGTGACCTGTAATATGCATTATTGATAATTTTATTAGGGCGCCCCGCAGGAGCTTTATTATTGTATTGGATTGTAATGGCATTATGTTCTACAAACAGGATGCCTCTAAGGGACTAAAAGAAATATTTAAATTTTTTTATAGTGCGTTTGCCCTGTAAGTTATTGGTGTTTTTTCTTAATACTTGCAAAAACATTTGTACTTTTGCTCCTAATTTAAAATGTTTTTATGACACAAACAACTAAATACATTATTTTAACGGCAATCACTTTTGTAATAGGCTTTGTTTTTTTACATTCGGCATATTATGAACACACTAAGAATCCTTATGCTCAGGAAATTGTCCTAGTTGTTTTCGGTACTATTGCTACAATTTTGATAACAGCTGCTTTATTAAATAAACAAAGTGAATTAGAATTAGATAAAGAACATCATATTAAAATATTTGAACTGAAATCTTCAATTTATCTGGATTTGATTAATTTTCTTGAAAAAATTGTAACTAAAGGAACAATTAGTAAACAAGAATTGATTTATATTGAATTTTTAACGCATAAAATTTCTATTGTAGCCAGTGAAACAGTTTTGGTAGAATATTCTAACTTTATTGATATTATAAATAAGGTAACGGATGATAACTTGATTTCGGAAAAAGATTCAGATGAAATTTCGATTGCCTTGGCAAAATTAAGTGTAAAAATTAGAGAAGATTTATTACAACATAAAGATGAATCAATTGATTTAGAAAAATTGATTGTTAAAAACGTTAATAAGTTCTAAAATTTTGAAATATTAAAGGGATTATTATTATTTTTACTTTTTATTTTCAGCTTTATGGATAGAAAAGAAAAATTTATAAAAGAAATCAATGAAGGTTATAATTTTAAAGGTGACTCATTTGCTATAGGTGGTGCCATGTTAGAGGGTGAAGCTATTCCCAATACTTTAGTAAGAGTGCCACTGGGAACTTTAAATCGTCATGGTTTGATTGCCGGTGCCACTGGAACCGGAAAAACCAAGTCTTTACAAGTTATGGCTGAGCAGTTGTCTGAAAAAGGTATTCCGGTTTTATTGATGGATTTAAAAGGCGATTTGAGTGGCTTGGCAAAACCAAGCCCCGGACATCCTAAGATTGACGAACGTATGGCAAAAATCGGATTGGAATTTACGCCCAAAGGTTTTCCGGTCGAAATGTTATCCTTAACCGGTAAAGAAGGTACACAATTAAGAGCTACGGTCTCAGAATTCGGACCTATTCTGCTGTCCCGAATTTTAGATTTGAACGATACCCAAGGTGGTATTATTGCCGTGCTTTTTAAATATGCCGATGATAAAAAATTGCCTTTGGTCGATTTAAAGGATTTAAAAGAGTTGATCAAATGGGCAACCGGTGAAGGTAAACAAGAGTTTCAAGCCGAATACGGGCGGATATCTACGGCTTCAACCGGTTCTATATTGCGTAAGATAGTTGAACTTGAACAACAAGGCGCTGATATATTTTTTGGAGAACCCTCTTTTGATATTGAAGATTTAATGCGAATAGACGATGAAGGTCGGGGTATTATTAGTATCATTCGTTTGACGGATATTCAAGATAAGCCCAAACTGTTTTCTACGTTTATGTTGCAACTTTTGGCTGAAATTTATGCCAAAATGCCCGAACAAGGTGATGCGGACCGTCCGGAATTGGTATTTTTTATAGACGAGGCACATTTGATTTTTCGTAATGCCTCCAAAGCCTTATTGGAACAGATAGAAAGTATCATTAAATTGATTCGTTCCAAAGGTGTGGGTATTTATTTTGTTACGCAAAACCCGCGTGACATTCCCGATGAAGTTTTGGCACAATTAGGATTGAAAATTCAACACGCTTTACGTGCTTTTACTGCCAAGGACAGAAAAGCTATTAAGTTGGCTGCGCAAAATTTTCCTATCACCGAGTTCTATGATACTGATGAAGTATTGACGTCTTTGGGGATAGGTGAAGCTTTGGTCAGTGTACTGGGACACAAAGGCAGACCAACGCCATTGGCAGCTACTTTGATGCGTGCGCCTATGAGTCGTATGGATATTTTAACTGACAAAGAATTAAAAGCGATTATTAAGGCATCTAAATTACGAGATAAATATGCTGAAAATGTCGATAAAGAAACGGCTTATGAAATTCTGAAAGAAAAAATAGAAAAAGCCGAAGAAGAAAAGGAAGAAATTAAGCAAAAACGCATTGAAAAAAAGCAAAAAGAAGAACCCGGAATGATAGAAAAAGCGATGAAAAGTTCCGTTGGTAAAATGATTATAAGAGAAGTAACACGTTCGCTATTGGGCGTTTTGGGTTTACGTTCTACCTATCGCAGACGTCGACGTTAAAAAGATTAAACTAATTTGCAAAATGATAAAACAAAGAACACTAACACAAACAAATGTTATAATGAAATATTTTAGTAGTATTGCTTTAATGTTGCTTATCTTCTCTTGTCAAACCGAAAATAATGATTTTATCATTAAAAATAAACAAGTGGGAAAGCTGACAGATACAACAACCATTGCTCAAATGAAACAATTGTACCGTAATGATTCTATTGTTAAGAAAACCGAAGGACAAACAGCTTTTGAACCTTATGATGAATACCGGATTATAGACAAGAGGACCAAGGAAGTTTTAATGGTGGTTGTACCCAAAAAAATGAATGATGAGCAATCTGTGATTAAAGAAGTGGATATCAAAAGTCCTAAATTTAAAACGGAAAAAGGTGTTGGTTTAGATTCTGATTTTAAAAGTTTTAAACAACATCATAAGATAGGTCGTGTGGACGAAACTTTTAAATATATTGTAGTTTTTATTGACGATTTGAATGCAACTATTGATATGGCAAAAGATGTGATACCGCTTAATGCACAAAATAATACCACAATAAAAATAGATGAAACTTTAATTCCGGATAATACCAAAATTAAAGATTTTATTGTGTTTTTTAATGAGTAAGATTGGTTTTTAAACTATATATAAGAATGGCTGCATCTTTTGACACAGCCATTCTTTATATAGTGAACTTATTAATAAAAAATGAGTGCTTATTTTAGGAACGAATATGTCATTCCAATCATAACCAAATCAGTAGTCATTTCATAACTAACTTTTGTTCCGGGAATCTTACCTAATGGGTTATTTTGAGCATCCCAAGGCCCGCCAAATGCCGTCGGTACAGGGCTCATCAAGGTACCTTCAGTAGCTTCTCCACTAGAACCGTGATGATAGACAGCATTGATTTTAATTTTTTCACTAGCTTCATAAGTTAATCCAAGTTGAAAAGCACTTGTTATCACAGCAGGAGCAGAGACTGAAAAGAATGCCAACTCTTCATCAATAGGATTAGTATTGTAGGTATAACCTATTCTGATAGGTAATTTGTCTATTCCTTTGTATTGAATACCGGCTGAAATGACACTCATATTCTTCCATCCGAAACCTTTAACGGCGCCTGTAGGATAACCTGTCATTGGTCCTGTTTTCGCTATTACCCAACCCTTTTGAGAAAAACCATTAGTGTTTTCGTAATCAACCAATCTGTAATCTAATGCAAAATCAAGTATATCATTGGAATAACCTAGACCTACAGAAAAAATAGCAGGAAAATCCATATCAAATTCATTATCGGGAGCAGATGAATCATCTAGATAGGTGTTTTTAAATTTTAATGGACTTAAATTTTGTTTGGATTTATACGAAATACCGGCTTTAAATCCTTTTTGAGAATCATAAAAGACACCAACTTGTCCCCCAAATCCTGTTGTACCGGTTTGTTGGGCAGTAGGATAACCTTTGGACATATCCGGATTGGTTGTTGGATTTGGTGCTAACTCTAAAGCGGCATAATTAAAAGTGGGTGCTAACCCGATTGATAATTGATCTGTTAATTGATAAGCAACTGTAAACCCAACTTGCATTAACATATAATTAGATTTGATGTGACCAAAACCACCCATAGATTGAGGATAGGTAATAGGATTAGAGTTATTTGGGTTCCACTGTGGATTTGGATTGCCTGACGCATCAACAGGTAAGTTAGTTTCTTCGGGGAAGTCAACACCAAAGCCACTAACTCCAAAAATGGATAAACCGTAAGTAAGTTTACTATCCGGATTTCCTAAGACTATAGCTACTGAAGGTAATGGTGAAACACCTTTTTCGTCTTTAGTTGTACCTTTTACTTCAGGTGAACCGGCATACATCATATTTGCAGGAATACTAGAACTTAAATTGGGACTAGCAAAGAATAATCCCATATCAATATTTAAAACAGTTTGATCAAATCCTGATATACTGGCCGGATTCCATTGAATGGTACCACTAATATCCAGTGGTTGTCCGGTAGCGGCACCTCCCATTGAGGTATTGACACTGCCGATGCCTCCCATTAGATGTCCTGTTTGACCGTAGGTTAATAATGATATAGATAATAGAATGATAAATAATGGTAATTTTTTCATAATAAAATGTTTATAATTTTGTTAGTAATAATTGTTACATACAAATGTATATAAGGTTGCAGCTTATTTATGTGATAATTGTCACATAAAAAAATATTTATTATAGCTACAGTTATTTTGGTTTATTTGTAGATAAAATATATTAAATAAACTAAAAAGCTAAGACGTACTTGAAAAAAGGGATATGAAAATTTATTGCAATAATAGTAGCGTTCAATTTATCAATATTAGATTTTTTCGTGGCACTTGGAACACATTTTGCCAAAAATCCGTATCAAATTCAACACCAAAAATACCACTTGTGCGCAAATGCCATAAGCCGTTTTCTGACAATTGATCAGCCAAATCGGTCCAGACAGGGTTGTGCCCAACTAGATAAACCTTGTTATATATATCAGGAATTTCTTTGATTTGATTCATTAAGTCATTTTCGGGATAGAAATACAATTTTGGATTTATTTCTATTTTATCTGATGGATACCCTATGGTTTTTGCAAGGATTTCGGCAGTTTGATAAGCACGAAGTGCCGGACTGCTTATAATTAAATCGGGCTTATAAGTTTTTTCAGCCAAGATTTTGGCGTGTTTTTGGGTTCGTTTGATTCCTTTTTCAATCAAATATCTTTTGATATCCGGCATCAATTCATGAGTAGCTTTGCCGTGTCGTATGAGAAAAAGTTGTTTCATAAGGAGCGCATTTTTTGTAGTAAATAGAAATCAGCCAGTACCATAGCGGCAAAAGCTTCTACAATTGGTACTGCTCTCGGAACAACACATGGGTCGTGACGTCCTTTACCTTCCAGAATAATTTTTTTACCTTTGATATCAATACTTTCTTGAGCTTGCATAAGGGTAGCCACAGGCTTGAAAGCCAATTTAAAATAAATATCCATGCCATTTGAAATTCCGCCTTGAATACCTCCGGAAAAATTAGTCTTTGTTGAACCATCCGTGTTAAAAATATCATTGTGGCGACTACCGGTCATTTCGCTGCCTTTAAATCCGCTACCATATTCAAAACCTTTAACCGCAGGAATATTCATCATGGCATAAGCCAAGCGGGCTTGTAGTTTATCAAACAAAGGTTCGCCTAATCCGGCAGGGATATTTTGAATAACACAAGTGACTTGTCCACCAATGGTATCGCCTTTCTTTTTAGTTTCTTCTATTCTATTGATAAAATGTCGTGCCATAATAGGGTCGGGGCAGCGTACCGGTGTTTGGTTGATATAATTAAAATCTAATTGGCTGTAATTTTTAACTAATTGTAAGCCGCCTACTGCATTGACATAAGCGGTTATTTTTATACCGGGGATTATATGTTGTGCCAAAGCGCCGGCAACAACAATACTTGCCGTTGTGCGTGCCGAGCTTCGTCCACCACCGCGATAATCGCGGTGTCCGTATTTTTGGTCGTAAGTATAATCGGCATGGGAAGGGCGGTAGGTATCTTTTAAGTGATTGTAGTCTGATGAGCGATCATTTGTATTTTTAATGATAAAACCGATTGGTGTTCCGGTAGTTTTACCTTCAAAAAGACCGGATAAAAATTCAACTTTATCGGCTTCTTTTCGTTGTGTAGTTATATGAGATTGTCCCGGTCGCCGTCGATCCAAAGCATTTTGTACGGTTTCAAAATTTATTTTGATATTGGCGGGCATACCATCAATGATGCCACCAATTGCTGGACCATGTGATTCGCCAAAACTTGTTAAACGGTATATATTTCCAAAACTGTTCATTGATTCAATTTTACATTTATTCATTCAAAATAATATTGATTTAAAATTACAATTTTTTTTCTATATTCGTCAAAAATAATTTAAATGATTGATATTTATCTATTTCTTATATATTCGGTAGCCTTAATCGGGGTGATGCTTGTAGCCGAATTAGCTTATCGTTTTTTGCATATGCCTACCGAATGGAGTCGGAAGATAGCGCATGTTGGTGCCGGAATAACTGCTTTGACTTATCCAAAATATATAGATAACCATTGGATTGTGTTAGCTTTGACTTTAAGTTTTACGCTGATTTTGTTCATTTCAAAAAAATTAAAACTTTTTCCTTCTATTTTTGCTGTAGAACGTAAATCTTCCGGTGAACTGTTTTTTGTTTGGAGTACTTGGCTGTTGTTTTTACTATATATTACTACCGGTAATAAGATATATTATTACTTGCCTTTTGCCATTGTTGTTTTTGCCGATCCGGCTGCGGCATTGATTGGTCAAAGCTTTCCAATAAAACATTATACAATCAAAGGACATCAGAAATCTTTGGGGGGATCAATAACTTTTTTTATTTTTTCTTTATTTTTAACTCTGTTTATTATTCCTGCTATAGACTTGGATAGTATTAAAACTATATTGTTTGCGATTTTTTTTTCTATTATTCTTACAATGGTAGAAGCGTTTTCATTTAGAGGAGTTGATAATATAAGCATACCTTTGGTTGCTATAATTTTATTGAAATTATATTTTGGATTTTTGTAAGCTCAAAACATATCATTCAGCGGAGCCTAATTAATAAAATTGTACAATAAATTTTATGAAAACTATTTGCATTACCGGATTGGATGGTTGTGGAAAAACTACACAAGTTAAGTTGCTATCTGAAAAATTACCGGACAGTAGAATTGTATCGGTTTGGGATTTGATTAAACGTTCCGAATTTCAATCTTGGACGATTTATAAAAATCCTCCGGATGTTGAACAATATGTGGCAAATTTGCATCCGGTTAGTCGTAGTTTGTTTATATTTCATGCTTTTGATGCAGCTTATCGGCATGCTTTAAATTCAGAAGTAGATTATATTATATTTGATGGCTATTGGTATAAATATTGGGCTGTTGAACAAGCTATGGGCGCTCCGGAAACACTCGGACAATTTTTTAGTAGTCAATATTTAGAGCCGGACTATACTTTTTATTTAGAGTTGTCAATGGAAGAATTGCTAAAACGTAAAAAACAAATTTCGGTTTATGAAGCTGCCAATCAAACCGATAAAATCAAAGCTTTTATAGATATTCAAGCTAGGGCAGGTGAGATATTGCAAACATTATTACCGAAACAGACTATATATTTGAACGCTGTCGAAAATATTGAAACCTTGCATCAAAAAATCCTAAAAAATTTGAACTTTTGAAACGGGTTAAAGATATTTTAGAATTTTATAAACACGGGCTTTCGGCTATTTATGACGCTAATGAAATACAGGCTATATTTTATCGTTTGTTACAAAGTTTTTATGGTATTGAGCGATTGAATGTGTCCCTTAATCCGGACTTAAAAGTTGATGAAACAAAATTATTGTCAGCCTTAACCGAACTCAAACTACATAAGCCGTGGCAATATATAACCGGACTAACGGAATTTTACGGCTTAAGATTTAAGGTTAATCCGGCTACTTTAATTCCGCGCCCCGAAACCGAAGAACTGGTTGATTGGATTATTAATGATTTTAAAAATATATCATCGCTGCAAATTTTAGACATTGGAACGGGAAGTGGTGCTATTGCCATTAGCTTGGCGGCAAATTTGAAAAATTCTGTTGTGACTGCTATTGACATTTCGGAAGAAGCTTTGCAAATCGCTAATGAAAACGCTCGTAGGAATCATTTATTTGTTAATTTTCAAAGGCTTGATATTTTAAAACAAAGTGAATGTAGCCGGTTTTATGATGTTATTGTAAGTAATCCGCCGTATGTCAGAGAAAGTGAAAAAATGATGATTCAAGCTAATGTCTTACAATACGAACCTTCATCAGCCTTGTTTGTTCCGGATGACAATCCATTGATTTTTTATGAAAAAATTATCCGTTTGGCAATACAAAACAGCTCATCTTATGTTTATTTTGAGATCAATGAGTTTTTAAAATCCGAATTGGAAGAATTATTAAAAGATTTTGATATTTCTACTTATGAATTTAAAAAAGATTTGTTTGACAAATGGCGGTTTTTAAAGGTGCTGCTTCGGCAAGATCGCTAATCGGATCATTGCAGGCTATTTATGGTAATGTTGTATGATACTGTCCAAACTTTTTATGACTTTTTTGTTGTAACCTTCTTCACGCACAAGTATTTTACGATTGGCATTAATCAAAAAATAAGTCGGATAGCTATACGTTAGAGTATCATTATCAGTTAAAAGAATTTCATAAGTGATTTGATGTTTTTTTATAAAATTTTGTATCTTTTGACGATCTTTGTCAATCTGATTTACCCCTATTATTTTAAGTTTTTCAGAATATTTTTTTTGTAAACGTTCCAAATCCGGAATGGACAGTATGCAAGGATAACAGGATGTATGCCAGTATTCGTATAATGTCAATTCGGGTT
>JALWLE010000098.1 GCA_026996605.1 Flavobacteriales bacterium | reverse complement strand
CCGATAGACGCTGCATAAGCAATACCTAACAACAAGCCTTTTTCCATTTGTCGCACACCTTCACTGCTTTTTAACTCTTCCATTTTGGCAATAATTGATAATAAGATAGGCACCATCATCATTGTAGTAGCTGTATTGGATATCCACATTGACAGAAAAGCCGTTGTCAGCATAAAGCCCATCAAGATACGCGCCGGACTTAAGCCTATCCATAGTAAAAGTCGTAGCGCAATTCGTCTGTGTAAATGCCATTTTTCCATAGCCAATGCCATTAAAAATCCACCGATAAATAGAAAAATCAAATGATTAAAATAAACTTCAGAAACCGCTTTACCATTCATAATTCCCAATAAAGGGAACAAAGCTACCGGAATTAATGCCGTAACCCCCAAAGGCAAGACTTCGGTCATCCACCAAATTGCCATCAGTATGGCAACTCCGGCTGTGTAGGCAACTACCGGTTTGTTTTTATCCAAAATTTCCGGATATAATACAAACAGAGCCAAAATCAGTGGTGCTAACCAAAACATAATTTTTTTAAACACATGGATTTTTTTTAAAATTTTCATGTTTTAAAATTTTTTGCTTGCTGCTAATTAGTTATTTGCTGCTACTAAAAAAAATCACTTTTGCCGGTTGCCAATTATTAGTATCACCGGTTAAGCTGTCTCGAATACTGATGATTTCTAAATAATCTGGTATAAATTTTAACAACATGTACCCATCGCTTTTATTGGGATAAAAACGTTCCCAACCGTTTTTCCAATGGGCTTTTTTAATACTGTCATTAGTGACGATATCAATGTTGCCATATAAAGATACATAGCCGGTTCTAGGCTCGTCGATATAATGTAAAGTGACTTGATGATTTTGTTGTATTTCTTGTACTTTTCTGCTTTTGGGATTGGTCGCCAGATAAATCACAAAATATTTTTCGGGGGCAAAAGGTTCCATTAAACGGGCTTTGGCGTTCCCGTTTTGATCTATTGTAATCAAAGTGCCGAAATAAGCTCTGGAAATGATACCACGAGCTGCTTGCATAATATGTTGCTCTTGCCGTGTAAAATTTTGTCGCCGTTGTGAACCGGAAGAATTTTGATGATTAAATGAACAGCTAAACATCAAAAATGTGAGTATAGAAAATACTGCGAAAAGTTTAAAAAATTGCATTGCGGAACTTTTAGTTATAAAATTAATAAAAAATTTAATATTTATAACTACCAAAGCAACAATATCCGGTAAATTTGAATTAGAATACTAGGGAAAAATTCTAAAAATACTTCAAATTCCTAATGGCTTTAAGCGGATTATCATGATTAAAAATATAGCTGGCTGCTACCAATATATCGGCTCCGGCAGCAAATAATTTGGGAGCGTTTTCGTTATTAACCCCGCCATCAACTTCAATCATGGCTTTAGAACCGGTTACTTCTATTAAATCTTTGGTTTCAACTATTTTTTGATAGGTGTGTTCAATAAATTTTTGTCCGCTATATCCCGGATTGACTGACATAATCAATACCAAATCGAGTTCGGTGATAATATCTTTTAACAAGCTGACAGGTGTATGCGGATTGAGTGCCACGCCGGCTTTCATTCCTATTTTTTTAATTAAATCAACGGTACGGTTCAAATGAATTTGCGTTTCATAATGTACGGTTAAAATATCAACCCCCACGAGTTTAAAGTTGTGGATATACCGTTCCGGTTGTTCAATCATCAAGTGAGCATCAAAAACTTTTCCGGTAAGTTTACGCAAACTTTTAATCACCGGCATGCCAAAACTGATATTGGGGACAAAATTGCCATCCATAACATCAAGATGAATCCAGTCAGCTTCACTTTGGTTGAGCATTTTAAAGCTTTTTTCCAAGTCGGCAAAGTCAGCAGATAAAATAGAAGGCGATATAATAGGTGTTTGCATTGTTTTAATGTTTTTGATTTGGCTAAATTAGTAATAAAAATGCTTTTGGGTATAATTTTTGCTTATTTTTGTAAATATTTTAAGAGTGTGTTGTTTAACCGGAAAATTACCTTTTTTGTTGATGAATTATATTTTATTTGATACAAATTACATTAGGACGTTTTTATTACCACTAACCTATTTTAGACCTATTTCGAAAATTCGTTGCGGTATTTTAACATTAAAAGAAAAATGGGAATATGTTTTGCAATCTTCTGTAAGTGTTTTAACGGAAGAATATTTACTACAAAAATTTCCGGTTAAGTATCAGCAAGATAATATTTATATCAATAGTGCGGTTTTTCCGGATGAAAGGTTGGTAGCAGCAATCAATAAACTTCAAAGACGTGAAGTGTTAGTCAAAAATGATTTGGTTTTGGCTATAAGACAAGAGCGACTGACCTTTGATGCTGTACAAACAATCAGAATTAATGATGATAATAAAGTATTATATCAAGGCGAAGTTGAGTTTATAAACCGCCCTTATGATATTTTTACAAAAAATGCTAAGCAGATCAAATCTGATTTTAGTTTGATAACATCAGGTAGAACCGGACAAAAATTATCATCGACCAATACTAAAATAGGCAAACATCCTGTTTTTTTAGAAGAAGGCGCTGTGGTTGAAGCCGTTATTTTTAATACGGATGACGGACCGGTTTATATCGGTAAGAATGTAAAAATACTGGAAGGTAGTATGATTCGCGGACCTTTTGCGGCATTGGAAAACTCGGTTGTTAAAATGGGAGCTAAAATTTATGGCGGAACGACCTTGGGTCCTAATACCAAAGCCGGTGGAGAAATTAAAGACACAGTGTTTTTCGGCAATGCCAACAAAGGACACGACGGCTATCTCGGTGATTCGGTTATTGCCGAATGGTGTAATTTGGGAGCGGATACCAATAATTCCAATCTGAAAAATAATTATTCAAATGTCAAACTTTGGGATTATAACCAAAGAAATTTTGTCGATACAGGTCTGCAATTTTGCGGACTGATCATGGGCGACCATTCCAAATGCGGCATCGCTACGATGTTTAATACCGGAACGGTAGTCGGTGTTTGTAGTAATATTTTCGGTGGTAATTATCAACCCAAATTTTTTCCGTCTTTTAAATGGGGTGGACAACAACATACCGATTACCGCTACGATAAAGCCGTAGAAGTAGCCAAAGCCGTAATGAAACGAAGGCAAAAACAATTTGACAAAACAGAAGCGGATTTGTTTGAAAAAGTATATCATTTAGTCAAGGAAATAGAAAGATAGTTGTGTTATAATTGATAGGGGATAGTCTTTCTCAATTCCTCAAATTGTAAGTAGTAATATCGTTTGAAGTAATGAACAAACATCAAAGAACACAGCACTCTATGAAGTAGATATAATTATCAATTCCTCGAATTATAAAGTAGAAACAAAATTATAAGCCATAGAAAAATACCAGAAAACAAAATAATCTATGTAATACACCAAAACATCAAATAATCTATTCATCTGACATCGGACATCCGACATCGGACATCCGACAACAATTAACCAGATAACCAATTTAACCATATCACCAAATAACCAATTAATTATGTGCGGAATAGTAGGATATATCGGGCAGCGAGATGCCTTCCCAATTATTATCAACGGATTAAAACGACTAGAATATCGCGGCTATGATAGTGCCGGATTGGCATTGTTTGACCAAGAACTTATTTATAAAAAAACCAAAGGTAAAGTTGCCGATTTGGAACAACTCTTTAAAAGTGTAGAGGACAAGAAGGGGCAAATAGGTTTGGGACATACCCGCTGGGCAACTCACGGCGAACCCAATGACATCAATGCGCACCCGCATGTTTCTAATTCAGGAAACTTGGTCATTGTACACAATGGGATTATTGAAAATTATGAACCCATTAAACAAACTTTGTTAAACCGCGGTTACCAATTTAATAGTGATACCGATACAGAAGTATTGGTCAATCTGATTGAAGACGTGATGCAAAAAGAGCAAGTCGGTTTGGGAAAAGCCGTGCAAATTGCTTTGAATGAAGTGGTTGGTGCTTATGCCATTGTGGTGTTTAACCGGCAAAAACCTGATGAGATTGTCATGGCACGATTAGGAAGCCCCTTGGCTATCGGTATTGGTAAAGATGAATATTTTATTGCTTCCGATGCAACGCCGTTTATCGAATTTACCAAAAACGCCATGTATCTCGAAGACGAGCAAATGGCAATTATCAAAAAGGGCAAGGAACCTGATATTCGTAATATTAAAGATGACCGTAAAATCGTTCCGTATATTCAAGAACTACAAATGAGTTTGGACCAGATTGAAAAAGGCGGTTATGAGCATTTTATGTTAAAGGAAATATACGAACAGCCTGATGTCATTCGCGATACGATGCGCGGTAGGGTATTGCCGGAACAAAACTTGATCAAATTATCCGGTATAGATAATCATCTCAATAAATTTTTAAACGCCGACCGTATGATTATGATAGGTGCCGGCACGTCTTGGCATGCCGGTTTGGTTGGTGAGTATCTGTTTGAAGAGCTGGCGCGTATTCCCGTAGAAGTCGAATACAGTTCCGAGTTCCGCTATCGCAATCCGATTATCAAAGAGAATGATATCGTTATTCCCATTTCGCAATCCGGCGAAACGGCAGATACTTTGGCAGCAATTAAGTTGGCAAAACAAAAAAATGCTTTTATTTATGCCATTTGTAATGTGGTTGGCTCGTCTATTCCGCGCGAATCGGATTCCGGAACCTATACGCATGCGGGACCGGAAATCGGGGTGGCATCGACCAAAGCTTTTACCACACAAGTCATGGTAATGGCTATGATGGCACTTAAATTAGCCAAAGAAAAAGGGACCATTTCGATGAGTGAGTACAATATGTATTTATCGGAATTGGCAAGTATGCCCGAAAAAATAGAAAAAACCCTGCAAACAGACCTTTATATTCAGCAGGTAGCCCATCATTATAAAGATGCCACCAATGCTTTATATCTCGGACGCGGTTTTAATTTTCCGGTGGCTTTGGAAGGGGCGCTTAAGTTAAAAGAAATATCATATATTCATGCCGAAGGCTATCCCGCTGCCGAAATGAAACACGGACCGATTGCTTTAATCGACGAAAATATGCCGGTTTTTGTTATAGCGACTAAAAAAGGGCAATATGAAAAAGTAATCAGCAACATACAAGAAATCAAATCACGTAAAGGTAAAATTATTGCCATTGTTACCGAAGGCGATGAGCAAGTCAAAAATCTGGCTGATCACGTCATTGAAATACCCGAAACCGTTGAAGCATTTACGCCTTTACTGGCGACCATTCCTTTGCAATTACTATCGTATTATATTGCGGTGTATCGCGGTTGCAACGTCGATCAACCACGCAATTTGGCCAAATCGGTAACTGTTGAATAAGTCATTATGAGACAGCAGCTTTCCCGACATAAACGACTGATTTTTATCGGTGCCACTTTATTGGCATTGGCGGTGACATTGTGGGAAACCAACCGTTTTTTACAAGAGTTTAAGCAAGAAGAACGGGCTAAAATGGAAATATTGGCATCGGCATACCAAAAACTATTGGATGTCAAAGATGACAATCCCGCTTTGTTAAATTTGTCGTCAGCTATTTTAGAAAAAAATCATACAATTCCGGTTATTATTGTCGATAAGAATGATGAAGTGGTATTTCATCGAAATTTGTCAAAAGACGATCCGGAATTTATCCACAAAAAATTACAAAAATTTAAGAAAACCGATAAACATTTCAAGCTCGATTTAGGCGATGAAGATTATCAAATTTTATATTACGGCGATTCGTCTTTGTTGAGCAAATTGACCTATTATCCGGTGATTTTAGTCGCTATATTTTTGTTGTTTGCCGCTATTGTATATCTATACTATCACACCGGAAAAATTTCTGACGAAAACCGTTTATGGTCGGGCTTGGCAAAAGAAACGGCACATCAAATAGGGACACCTTTGAGCTCATTGATGGGCTGGGTTGAGCTGTTAAAAGCCGAGGACAATCCGGATATTCCGGTGGAAGAAATTGAAAAAGATGTGCAGCGGCTCAATGTTATTTCACAACGCTTTTCAAAAATAGGTTCCACACCGAAACTCGAACAGCAAGATGTAGTTGAAATTACTAAACGTACAGTTCATTATCTCAAGAGCCGAACGTCCAAATTGGTCAAGTTTAGTGTAAAAGCACCGGAAAAATTACAAGCTTTACTCAACGAGCAGCTCTATTCTTGGGTCATTGAAAATATGGTTAAAAACGCTATTGATGCCATGGAAGGCAAAGGCGAAATCAATATTGAAATTTCTGACGATGAACAGCATGTTTTAATCGATATAAGTGATACCGGCAAAGGTATTCCCGCTTCTAAATTCCAACAAGTTTTTCAACCCGGATATACTACCAAAAAACGCGGCTGGGGGCTGGGCTTGTCCTTGAGCAAACGCATTATTGAACAATATCATAAGGGTAAAATATTCGTCAAAAAATCCGGTTTGGGTAAGGGGACAACTTTTAGAATTGTATTGCAAAAACAACCTATTCAAAAATAGCGACCACTCTGGCAGGTGCTGCTGATGCTCCTTCTATTTTTAATGGGAATACCGCTATTTTAAAACCGGTTGGCGGTAAGGCATCTAAATTTATCAGCTGTTCCATATGCAGATATTCCCGTTCTTGCCCGACCCGATGAGCTGCCCAAAATGCATCCGGATTTTTATGTTTTTTTGCATGTTGCACTTGATATCGTAAGGGCAAATCCCAACCCCATTGATCAATTCCCATTACTTTAATGCCTTGGTCTATGAGCCATTCGGTTGCTTCTGCGCTCATGCCTGTTCCTTTATTGACAGCATCGTGACCGGTCATTTTATCACGTCCGGTTTTTATCAAAACAATATTGCCGGGCTGTAACTTTATTTGGTTCTTTTCTAAATCTTTTTGAATATCGGCTTTTGTAATCACTTCAAAATCAGCTTTATGTGTCATATCTATAACCACACCGTCGCCGTAGAGCCATTCCAAGGGCACTTCGTCAATGGTTTTGGCTTTTTTGCCGGCAACCGTCGGGTGGTAATGCCAAGGCGCATCGATATGGGTGGTAGCGTGTACACCCATACCTATGATTTTATCATCGGCCCAACCTTGCCAATTTTTAGGAAAATATTTCTTTTTTAAGCCTAAAAAATACCGAATCAAAAACAAGCTTTTTCGGTGGGGTTTGTGTTTGATTTTGATACGCATAAACCAAGGGTCCTTTTTGTCGTATCTAATGGTCTTGGATAAATCGATGATTCTCATGGTGTTATTGATTTCAGATTTCAAATTTCATGGTAAATCGTTGTTTTGCTTTAATGTTTATCAGGAAGAAAAACAAAAATGCTTAAAAAGTATTTCATTAATGATAGCTTGTGTCAAATTTATAAAAATAATTGATAATTTATGCTGTGATTGTTTAATTAATAATTTAGGTTGGTAAAATAATAAATATCCCATTAATCGCCGTAGGTGCGTACAGTTAATAGTAGTTTAATAATTACAATCCATTAATCGCCGTAGGTGTGTACAGTTAGTAGTAGTTTAATAATTATAATCCATTAATCGCCGTAGGTGCGTACTGTTAGTAGTAGTAATACCATAATCTAAAAATATTTTTAATGAATTCATTGTTGTTTAAATTTAGATGATGTAATTTTATAAAAAATTTAACAATGGATAATTTATACAGCGTACAAAACTTTATCAACGGAAAATTTATAAACAGCTATGATAAATTAACTATTTATCAAAAATTTACAGGTGATTTATTAGCAGAAGTTCCGGTAGCTACTGAAGAGC
This sequence comes from Flavobacteriales bacterium, assembly GCA_026996605.1. Classification (GTDB taxonomy): domain Bacteria; phylum Bacteroidota; class Bacteroidia; order Flavobacteriales; family Flavobacteriaceae; genus WGBX01. The sequence goes on along the minus strand of JALWLE010000098.1, from coordinate 4,371 downwards.
AGGTTGAAGAAGCCATAACTTCGGCTACTGAAAGTTTTGATGTCTTTAAACAGTTTTCTGCTGAAAAAAGAGCCGGTATTTTAAAACAATTATATGATTTGTTAAAGCAAAATTTCGATAAATTTAGCAATATGATTGCTTCCGAAGCCGGAAAACCCATCGGTTATGCGCGTAGTGAAGTAAACAGGGCTTTAGACAATATCGAAACGGGTATAAGAGCCACGCTTGAGTTTAAAGGCACACAAGTGCCGATGGATTATCTCAACGGCAAAGGCAAAACTGCCTACACCTTAAGGTTTCCGACCGGACCGGTATTGGGCATTACGCCGTTTAACTTTCCTTTAAATCTGGCTTTACACAAACTCATTCCGGCTATTGGAGTAGGGGCAACTATTATTCTAAAACCTGCACCCCAAGCACCGGTGACACTTCTATTGCTGGCAGAGTTATTGTCACAAACCGATTTACCTAAAGGTGCGGTCAATATTCTTTATACCACAAATGAATTATCACAAAAAATGGTAGAGGACAACCGGCTTAAAATACTGTCTTTTACCGGTAGTGATAAAATCGGTTGGAAACTCAAAAGTTTAGCCGGCAAAAAGAAAGTCTTGTTAGAGATGGGCGGTAATGCCGCTACTATAATCGATGAATCCGCCGACTTGAAACGCGCAGCCAAAAAATTGGCTTACGGTAGTTTTTTAAACGCCGGACAAATTTGCATTTCGACCCAACGGATTTATGTACTCGAACCGGTTTTTGATGCATTTATAGAAAATTTTCTCGCGGAAACCCGTCAAACCAAATCCGGTGACATGTTTGATGAAGACGTGGTAAACAGTAGTATGATTTCACACAATGATTTACTACGTATTGATGCTTGGGTCAAGGAAGCAGTGAGTCAAGGTGCTAAAATATTAGAAGGCGGACGTATATTAGACAAAAAAGCCAATATTTACGCCCCCACGGTTTTAACCCATACCCGACCCGATATGAAAGTTTGGTCGGAAGAAGCTTTTGCACCGGTCGTTTTGGTTGAGAAAGTCAAAGACTTTAAACAAGCGGTGGCTGCAGCCAATAAAACCCGTTACGGTTTGCAAGCCGGTGTGTTTTCTAACAACATGAAACATATTTTGTATACCCAAAATCATTTGGAAGTTGGTGGCGTGATAATTAACGATATTCCCGGCTTTAGAATAGACGGCATGCCTTACGGTGGCATCAAAGATTCCGGAATGGGACGTGAAGGTGCATACTATGCCATGATGGATTTTACCGAACCTAAATTGGTGGTTTTAGATGCTTAATCCGAACTATTCAGACCTTTTTTAACCTGTAATTATTCTACTCTAAGATTTCGACATCTTAAAATCAATGCAAAATAATACTCACAGCCCCTACAAAAACAACCAAATAAAAGATAATCAAAAATTTCCAAAACGAATGAGCTTTTTTCATTTCCATAAATTGAAAAGCCACCAGCATAAATTTAACGGCTGACAAACCCAAAATAAGCATTACAAAAAATGAGAGTCCGTAATAAAATTTTGAAACCAATGCCGTTAAAGTGGTTAAGATATATAGAAAAACTAGTGTGTTTTGATGTGTTAATTTCATAATCTAAATATTTAATATTCAACTATTTAAAGAATTAGATAAAGCATTGGGAAAAGCAATAGCCAAATCAAATCGCACATATGCCAAAACGCCGCACCGGCTTCAACATTCAAAATATCCGGATTGGCTTGGGCTTTTCGCATGCCCAGATACATGAAAAATAAGATGCCTAGTCCTATCAAAACATGTATCACGTGAAAAGCCGTCAGCAGCCAGTAAAATGTAAAGAAGGTGTTGTGTCCAATGGTCAATCCGTGTTGAATTTTCTCATAATATTCTACCGATTTTAATAGTAAAAACAGTAGCCCGCCCAACATTGCCATTTGGTTGTAGAAAGCGGCTTTTTTCACATTTTTTTGTTTGACTTTTACGACGCTCATCGCCATAAAGTACCCGCTGGTCAACAAAAATAAGGTATTGATTGCACCGAATGTCGCATTGAGTTGCAAGCGCGACTGATGGTACAATTCCGGATTGTCACGGCTCGACACCGCCAAGGCAATCAGAGCCGCCCCAAAGGTTATCAACTCTACCGTTATCAACACCCAGAGTAATATCCCGCCGGGCGGATAAAAAATGTTTTTGTAATCGACTTTTTGGTTCATTTTCTTCTGGTTATTTGGTTATCTGGTTATTTGGTGATATGGTTATTTGATGTCAGGGCTTCGCTCTGCTTCGCACTTTACCGCTTTCCACTAATATATTCTTTATTCTGCTAACAAATTCTCAACGCTCAGGCCTAACAGGTTATCAAAACCTTTCAGGTCTATTCACACTTCGCACTAGGCACTTTGTCGCTTTATCGCTTGGCACTTTCCACTAATACTTAATTTTTTCATATAATTTTACCAACGATTGCAACAATTCCACCGGTGTTGTCAATATTTGATAATGATTTTGACCGAACATTTGCGGTAAATAATATTTTGCTTCGGCTTCTATCGCTAGGGCGTACGAATTGATTTGCTTACTCTTCAACTCGCGTAGGGCTTGTTTCACATCCTGAATACCGTATCTACCTTCATAACGGTCATAATCATTGGGTTTACCGTCCGAAATTAATATTACCCATTTGTTTTTGGTATCACGCTGTTCGAGCAAACTACCGGCGTGTCGCAATGCCGTCCCGATACGCGTATAGCCCTGCGGCTGTGGGATTCCAATTTTGTATTTAGCACGTTGCCAGTTGTCATCAAACGATTTCAGATTTAAAAACATGCTGTAATTTCGCGTTTTGGAGTAAAAAGCCCCAATGGCAAAATCTACCTGATATTCGTCTAAAATTTCACCAAACAAAATACTGACTTGTTTTTCTACATCAATTACCCGATTGTTTGCGGCGTACCCGTCACTTGACAAGCTGATGTCTAATAATAATAGAATAGACAAATCTTTTTCCAATTTGCGTTTTGATAAATAAATTTTCTCGTCCGGTGTGCGTCGGGCATGCAAATCGACAAAGCGGTCGGTAACGGCATCTATATCAAAGTAGTCGCCTTGTGTTTGCCGGCGTTGTTCCTGATAACGATTATTGACATTTGCCAGCATTTTGCGCAAACCGGTCAATATCGTAACGTGTTCTTTAAGTGTATTTTTGTAATACGCCGTGTCGGTTTCTTTGGTTTTTTTGGGAAACAATTTGCAAAAATCCGGTTTGTAGGCTTTTTTTTGAAAATCCCATTCATCATATGTCAAATAATGCTCGGATGCTGCCACCGATACACTTTCTGATACAGTAATATTTTCCATAAAGTCGGTTTGATAGACCGAATGTGTTTCCTCATCCACCCGAACCGTCCGGCTCATTTTGAGTTCGTTTAAAGCGTTTTGATGCACTTCCAATTCGTCATCGCCGTCAAAATCTTTCCAAATTCCGCCTTTATGTTCTTCGAGTGTTTCCACTTTTTCATAGTAATTATTGACGACCTGATCCGCTTGTTGTTTTTTATCCACCTGCATGGTTTCCATTTCTTCAACGGCATTAGCTTTTAGTATGGTTTCTATTTCTTCATCAATAGCTTTTTTAACCTTTTGATTGATGTTTTTCAATTTGTCAGACATATCGTCTTCCGGTCGGTTGTGCATCCATTTACCATAAATAAAGGTTTCGTCAGGTTTTTGTTTTTCACCGGCTTTGTTACGATAATGTGTTTGTAACTTTTGATAAATTTTTTGCATAGACGGAAAGTCCGAAAACATTTTTTTTAAAACTTTCGGTGCCGTTTCAAAAGCTTTTTGTCGAGATTGTTGTAAGTCTTTGGGGGTGTCTTCGGGCTGCCAGTTCAAGTTTAATTGTCTTTGCACCGATAAATACAAGGTACGAAACAGGTAGAATTGCAGATTATCTTGATAATTATCAAATTCGGCAAAAAATACCGGTAAAAAGAAGTAATGATTTTTATAACCGCCTTCTCGTTCTGCAGGGACAATATCTATAGCACTACCGGTTATAGCTCGTGCGATAATCGTCAATTTTGACGAAACATCTTCGAGCCGCACCGTATAATCGGCAGTTATCAAATCTTGCTTTTGCTTTTTTTTAAAACGGTCATTGAGCTTAAAGTAGCCTTCAAAAATACTTTGTAAAAGTTCATCCCAGCTCACGGTTTATTGGTTATTTGGTTAATCGGTTATTTGGTTATTTGATGAAATGATGATTTTATATTGATTTCAGATTTACAAATATCAGATATAATACGCACTTTCCACTAGGTACTTTCAACTAAATGAGCAAATTAGTCAAATCTTTTAGCG
>JALWLE010000097.1 GCA_026996605.1 Flavobacteriales bacterium | reverse complement strand
CCTGTAAATCTAATGGACAATAATTACGTAGCAAATAGACAGCCTCAAAACGATAGCAATCGTTTTGATTGGTGTAGCGTAGAGACCCTGCCGGAAAATATGAGAGAAAGACAGCCGGCTACCTATTTTCCCAATACAACTTCCGGAATCGATGCATTTTATCAAAATCATATAGATCATCTCCGTACAGAAACGGTAGGCAATATCGTTGCGCCACAAATTACACTAACTCATAACAAATTAAATGTTAGTAATTTAGGTGGTTATAACAATCAATACCCTAATACTACAAATGTCAATTATCAAAATCTATATTATACAAAAGGAGATTATCAAGTATATGTTTATGATGCAGCTGATACGGCAGAAGGCAGCCAAATTGCCGGACCGTACCCGTTAGGTCAAATTATTGTTGATTTACCTGAAGGAGATTATGTAGTGAGAGTGTATGAAAGATGGGCAAATTCATTGAGTCTTCCCAGTGTATCTTTTCAAATTGACAGAACCCCACCGGTTCCGGATATGGCTACACTGCCTGACCTAACGGATCAATGTCAAGTAAATGCGCCTACACCACCTACGGCAACAGATAATATTGATGGACAAATTACAGCTACTACAAGTACAAATTTTCCTATCACTACCCAAGGGACAACAGTTATTACTTGGGTTTATGAAGACAGTAACGGCAACACCACGATTCAAACTCAAAATGTTATACTAGATGATGTGATTGTGCCGGTACCAGACGTGCCAACTTTGTCTGACATAACCGCCGAATGTGAAGTAACCACCTTAACGACGCCAACAGCAACTGACAATTGTGCCGGTATTATCAATGCGACAAATAATGTTACATTGCCCATCACTACTCAAGGAACTACGGTTATAACCTGGACTTACGATGATGGTAACGGCAATACGACCACTCAAACACAAAATGTAATCATTAATGATAATGATGCGCCGGTTCCGGATATAACCAACTTGCCGGACATAACCGCCGAATGTGAAGTAACCACTTTGACACCGCCAACAGCCACCGATAATTGTTCAAGTAATGTTACGGTTACAAACGATGCTAATGTACCAATCACTACACAAGGCACTACCGTAGTTACATGGACATATGATGACGGCAACGGCAATACGAGTACACAAACCCAAAATGTTATTATTGATGATATCACAGCACCGGATGCGCCTTCAAACTTTGCTATTGGTACTGTAACTGAAACCGCTATAGCGGTTAGTGCAGATGTTGCAACTGATAATTGCGGTAGTATTGACCATTATAATTTTTATTTGGATACCAATATAGATAATGTGGCTAACGGCAATGTTGCAGGCACATCGGTTACGCCAAGCTACACTTATGCAAGTTTAACTTCAGGAACGACTTATGAATTATATGTGACAGCTGTGGATGATGCCGGAAATGAATCGGATACAAGCACTGTTGTTGTATCAACTACGTCGGGTATAAACGATCAGGTGATACAAGGTTTCAACGTATATCCCAACCCAACAGAAAATATCTTGTATATTACCGCAGATGAAAATATCAAACATATCAGCATTACCAATAATTTGGGACAAAAGATATATGACAAAAATGTAAATTCCAAACAACTACAAATATCTTTAGCACCCTTTGCCAAAGGTGCCTATTTTATAAAAGCCGATAGTGCCGGTGGCAGTGTGGTAAAGGTTATTTTTAAGAAATAGTTATAATTGTTTGTTTGTTGTGTAATAATACGGGGTTTTGAAATTTTCAAAACCCCGTGCTTTTTTAAAGTGTTTAGATAAATCTAAAATATTTGTTAAAAAATACCATATTTTGCTAGGTGCCGATATAGAAAGTGAACATAAATTTGGTAATTAGAAGTGTTTCCTTAAATATGAAATATTAAATATTTTAAACAATTAATATAATCAATTTTATTTATTTGCTTATGAATAAAAAAAGAAGAAAATTTATGACACATAAACATAATAATAACCAAAAAGCAATATCTAATAATGGTATTAAATCTGAAAAGAAATCCAATGACTTAAAAGAGAAAAACGAAAGTAACATTTTAATAAAAACAGATGATACAGTACCTTTAGAAGTAAGGCTAATAATTTTAAATTTAGAGAAACAAACTAAACAATACAGGATTTCTTTAGCTATCTCAATAGTTGTTGTTTTAGGTTTGATATGTTTTTTATTTAATTCAGATGAAAAGTTCAAATCAGATACCCTTATTAGTATTATCCTATTAGTCGTTTTTTTATTTGTTTTATTTATTTTCTTTGCTATTATAATCTACAATTACATCAAAATACTTGAAATAAGCAAAAAAAAGACTGAGCTTATAGAGCTAAATACTATACTTAAGAGTGTTCATGAAAATAGAAGACAAAATTTTTTGCTTGCATACCTTAAGAAAAATATATTCAAAGACGAATAATGATTTAAACGTGATCTCATGTCCGACTTACTTAAAAAATACGGTTCCAGAATAAAAAGTCTTTATTTAGAAGTCAGTAATTATAGTTTTTACCATAATCCTTCCGAAATTAAAAATCCGGACGAGAGATATATTGGACGAAAAACAATGCGTAAAAAGTTACGTAATCTTATTACCAATTCCAAAACTAATTCCGGTGCTTATCTTGTTACGGGTTTTAGGGGAATGGGCAAAACCAGTTTTGTCAATCAAGTATTATTCGAAATAAAAAATACGGGCAGTTTTACCAATATATTTAAAACTATTTTGGGTTATATTGTCGCATCATGGATTGCATCATTTTTTGAAGTCAGTCATTTAATTACACTTTCAGTTTTTTCTATTTTTTTGTTTACAGTTGTCCTTATAACAGGTAATGTTGAATATGCCGGAAAATCAAAAAAAGTTAGTATTTATACTTATACCATTGATTTTTTTAAACAACTAGGGCAAATCTTAACACATCCTTTTGAAAAAAGTAAGTTTATCAATAATTATAAATATAATCTTGCCAGAAAATCTATAATATTCTTCAGCTTGTTGTTAGTAACAAATGTACTTATATATGTATTATTTCAAATTCAATATAATCATGTAAAAGAATACTATCAAAAATTATATACATATTTATTGGTATTATTTAT
>JALWLE010000096.1 GCA_026996605.1 Flavobacteriales bacterium | reverse complement strand
ATTAAACTGCCTGAACCAATCAACGGCTACTTTGTTTTTAAGCTCTTCTTCTCTGATGTTTTTGTATTTCATTGTGTCGATTTTATCTATATTGACATATTTTGATGTTGTAAATTTAAGAAGTTTTGAAATGTTATTTGAAAAAAATTATAACTCATGATGGTCGGCAAAGCTATAATATCGATTACCGGCAATAATCAAATGGTCTAGTAAATGCAAATCTAGAAAACCGGTGGCTTCTTTGATTTTTTTGGTAAGTTCTTTGTCTGACTTGCTGGGTTTTAAATTGCCTGAAGGGTGGTTATGTGCCATGATAAATGCCGTTGCTTCTTTTTCGAGAAGCCGTTTTAAAAGCAAACGAATATCCACTAAGGCATGATCCAATCCGCCTTGATATAATTTTTCGACACCGGACACCGTATTTTTTCGCATGTAAATGATCCAAAATTCTTCAATATTTTTATCAGACAGATTGGGTGCCAACAATTCAAAGGCATCACGAGAACTTTTGATTTCTTTGCGTTCGAGCGCTTCGGACATATTACGACGTCTTCCTATTTCTAAAGCGGCTACAATGCTGATGGCTTTGGCTTCGCCTATTCCCTTGTATTGCATTAATTCCTTGAGTGAGAGTTTTGCCAGTTGATGCCAGTTGTTACCTGCGTCCTTCAAAATTCTTTGAGATAAACTTACGGCAGATTCATCACGGTTACCCGAACCGATTAGAATAGCGATTAATTCCGCATTAGAAAGTGCAGCCACACCTTTTTGAAGCAATTTTTCTCTCGGACGGTCATCTTTGGACCATTTGTTTATGGGGATTTTCATTTTTATTTCTCGACCTTTTAGACGTTTTACCAAAAGTAATCACGTCTTGATTTTGTTTTTTGCTTTATGAAACCAAAATGACTGACTTCCCCAATTCGTAAGCATCAAGATTCATTTGCACAATCCGGTCGCCTTTACGTTGGAATAAATCTGCAATGACTTTTTTAAGCAGTTCGTCTTCAAAAGGTAACAAATCGGCTATTGCACCAATCATAACGATATTGGCTGCTCTGAAATTTCCTGCTCGTTTAGCTAAAGTGCGTGCATCAACAATGCGGTGATGCGGAAATTGTTCAATTTGTGCTTTTAAGGCGTTTTCATCCGGATAATTGGCAATATTTTTAAACGGATTGATATCCGTTACGAGATAGCCTTCCGGATGTAAATAGGGTAAATATCGTAATAGTTCCATAGGCTCGACAGACAAGATAATATCCGCTTTGCCTTTGGGAATTAAATCGGAATAAACCGGTTGGTCCGATATACGTACATGTGATTGTACGGCACCCCCACGTTGGCTCATGCCGTGTACTTCTGATTGTTTGACGTTAAATCCGTTTTCTAAAGCTGCGGTGTCTAAAACTGCCGAAATGGTCAATATACCTTGACCACCGACGCCAGATATGATGATGTCTTTTTTCATTTTTATTGATGATATTGGTTATTTGATGATATGGTTATTTGATGATATGGTTATTTGATATCGGTGACTTCGGTACACTGTTCGCTGCACTCACAGCACTCAGTCACCTTTGATGCTGCTTCTTGGGTTACTGAGTGTTCTAAAATCACCTTTTAATATAGATGCTTAGCCATCGATATTTCTGTCACATAGGTCACTGAGTGTCCCGATGCTATTCGGGATGTATCGAAGTGACCTGTTTTTGTACTTTTTACTTTTAATAACTGGGTTCAAATGTGTTAAATTGTCGTGCTAATTCTTTTTTGTCATTAGACATTGTCACACAAGGTCGTTGAGCAATAATCAACGAAACACCTTGATAATCCAGTTCTTTTTTAATGATTTCTACATTTTTATCGTGATATTTTTTCAACGGAATGATGATTTTAATATGCTCTTCAGGGACACCCAATCCTTTGGCTATATCATACAAGCGTCCCATAGCTGCTGAGGGCTGAGCGCCTGTCATAGCGACCGCAGAGTTATCGGAGATAATAACTGTAATAGGCGAATTGTCCCAAACGGCACTTAATAAGCCGGTCATGCCCGAATGTGTAAAAGTAGAATCGCCAATCACAGCTATTGCCGGCAACAATCCGGCATCGGCAGCACCTTTTGCCATAGGAATGGAAGCGCCCATATCAATCAAGGTATCAATGCTGTCATAAGGTTCTAAAACGCCTAATGAATAACATCCAATGTCTGAAAATACACGATTGTCACCTATTTCTGGGATTATATCATTTAGTTCTTCATACAAATCGATATGACCGCAACCCGGACAGAGTTGAGGGGGGCGTCCGGCTACGATTTCCGGAATTTCTTCATCAATTTTGTTTTCCAGTCCGAGCGCATGTGCTACAATATTGGGGTTGAGTTCGCCTGTTCGCGGAATGGTACCGGAGAGTCTTCCGGTTACTTTTTGTTCTCTGCCTAAATAATCGCTAATCATTTCTTCGATAAAAGGATAACCGTCTTCTAAAACCAGAATTTTATCAACACGGTCAAACATTTTTCGCACTTGTTCTTTAGGTAAGGGATAGTGACTGACTTTTAAAACGTCATAAGGCACACCTTCCGGAAAATTCTCGAGCAGATAATTGATGGCAATACCGGAAGCAATAATTCCGAGAGAGGGGTCTGTTCCTTCTTCATAAACGTTCCAAGGGGATGATTCGGCAATTTTTTCTAACTCTTTTTGTTTTTCAATCAAGCCACGATATTGAATTTTGGCAAAAGACGGAATCAAGGCAAATCGTTTGGTGTCTTCTACTAGATTTAAGGGGTTTTGCTCTTGTTTGTCTTTTAACTTAACATTAGCTCGCGAGTGTGATAAGCGTGTTACTGAACGGAATAAGACCGGTAATTTGGTTTTTTCTGATAACTCAAAAGCATATGACATCATATCGTATGCTTCTTGCTGATTGGAAGGTTCCAAAATAGGCAACATGGCAAATTTACCGTAAAAACGACTATCTTGTTCATTTTGTGAGGAATGCTGTGACGGATCGTCGGCAACGACCACCACCAAACCACCGTTGATACCTGATATTGCCATATTAATAAAAGCATCTGCAGCCACATTAAGTCCAACATGTTTCATGGTGACTATGGCACGTTTACCGGCATATGACATACCTAAAGCTTCTTCCATAGCTACCTTTTCGTTGGTGGACCAATGCGCTTTAATTTTACCTGATTTGGTTTCAGGTTGGACAGTGATATATTCAATAATTTCGGTAGAAGGTGTACCCGGATAGCCATAAGCACCGGACAAACCGGCATCGATAGCACCTTGAGCAATCGCTTCATTTCCCAATAGTATTTTTTGCATAATTGTATATTTTCAAATCTCGCTTAAAGATATAAAAAAAATACAATTCTTTAATGACATTTTTAAGGTTTAAAAAAACAAAGGGATTGATTAACCGTAACATTTTATTTAAAGTTACTTTTATATTAATTTGTAACTAAAATAACAAAGCTATATAAAAGAATAAATTTTATCTTTGCACTTATGAAACAAAACGATATAACAAAAAAGATAGACGAAACCTTGCAGGGTAGCGCAACCAAAATTACGCAAGCCCCAGACAATACCAAAAAGGTTTTTATAGAAAGTTACGGTTGTCAGATGAATATGAATGATTCTGAAATTGTAGCATCTATACTTTTAAAGCAAGGCTATAATACGACAGATCAAGTTGATGAAGCGGACTTAATATTGATTAATACTTGTTCTATTAGAGAAAAAGCAGAAACAACCGTACGTAATCGTTTAAAGCATTTTAATAAACTCAAACAAAATAAGCCCAAAACTAAAATTGGTTTGATGGGATGTATGGCAGAACGCATTAAAGAAAAGATTTTAGAGCAAGAGCAATTAGTTGATTTGGTAGTGGGTCCGGATGCTTATCGTGATTTACCTAATTTGATAAATGAATTGGAAGACGGTCGTAAAGCGGTCAACGTCTTATTGAGTAAGGAAGAAACCTATGCCGATATTGAACCTGTCCGTTTAAACAGTAACGGAGTGTCTGCTTTTGTGTCTATCACGCGCGGTTGTGATAATATGTGTACGTTTTGTGTGGTGCCTTTTACGCGCGGTCGTGAACGTAGTCGTAATCCGGAAAGTATTTTAAGTGAAATACAAGTTTTAGAAGATAAAGGTTTTAAAGAAGTAACTTTATTGGGACAAAATGTTGACAGCTATCTATGGTATGGCGGCGGACTGAAAAAAGATTTTGTCAATCAACCTGATGAAATTAAACAAAATGCGATTGATTTTGCCGGACTTTTAGAAATGGTAGCCGAACGATTTCCTAATATTCGTATTCGGTTTTCTACTTCCAACCCGCAAGATTTTAGTTTGGAAGTGATTAAAACCATGGCAAAATACTCAAATATTGCTAAACATATTCATTTGCCCGTACAATCAGGTAGTGACCGGATTTTAAAATTGATGAACCGAAAGCATACCATATCCGAATATAAACAAACTATTGATACCATACGCAAATATATTCCTGATGTGGCTATTTCACAAGATATGATAGCAGGGTTTAGTACGGAAACTGAAGAAGACCACCAAGCAACTCTTGATTTGATGGATTATGTCAAATATGATTTTGGATTTATGTTTGCTTACTCGGTTCGACCCGGCACTTTGGGCGCCAGAAAAATGACAGATGATGTGCCGCATCATATCAAATTGCGTCGTTTACGTGAAATTATAGATAAACAACAAGCGCATAGTTTATATCGTATGCAACAATTTATAGGAAAAGAGGTAGAAGTCTTGGTTGAAGGTAATTCCAAAAAATCCAATAAACATTGGATGGGACGTAACTCGCAAAATGCCGTTGTTATTTTTGAAAAAACCGGTAAAGAAAAACCCGGTGATTTGGTACATGTTAAAGTGAATGATTGTACTTCGGCAACTTTGTTTGGTAGTCGAATTTAATACGTTGGTATAAGAAAATATTCATTTTATAAATTATTTTTTACACTTTATGTATTTGTTATATACGATGTATTTCTATGAATTAATTTTGTTATAGAATTAAAAATATATCGTTATGACTCCATCATCTTTTATCAAATTTGGTTTTATAGTAGTGTTGAGTATTTTTATGCTCAATTGTACAACTGAAAAAAAGCAAGACAAATCTGCTCCAACATATGAAGAATTATTGGTGTCACACCCTTGGAACGGTATTGAGGTGACTCGTTATGTCAATGGTAATGCCAGCAGTACCAATTCCATTACCAATTTAAAATATGTTTTTACCGATGATTTTAAGTATAAAAAATATGATAACAATATCTTGATTCAGGATGGTACATGGGAGATAGTTGCCAGTAGTTCCATTTATTTTGTACGCACTCGATATTTTGATGCCAATTTAAACCATAATATACTCGATGATTTACAAATTATACAACTCAATTCTGATATTTTTGAGTATTTAGTACCATTTGTTGACAATTCCGGTGATATCAAACGGGATCAATTTAAGTACGGCAAATAAAAATAAGGCACTTGATTCAAGTGCCTTATTCATTTTCTTATATGACTATCTTATTAAAAAATTAATGTGTATCGGCATCTAAATAATCCGGCGTGCCGTCACCATCCGAATCATCATTAGTAGGATCACCATCTCCGTTAGCATCTTCATCTTTGGTTGAGATTCCATCCCCATCATCATCACTATCATAAATATTGTAAATTTTATCCTGATCGGTGTCATCATTGAAAACATTTCCATCTTGATCAATATCTTCATCAATATTTTTAACATGATCGTTATCTATATCATCATCATTCACAAAAGTTTTAAACGAAAATACTAATGGTGAATAGGCGGGTATTTTGTTTTGAGTGAATTGATAATATCCCAGTCCTGAAGGTGTAATCAACATACCTGCCCCATAACCGGAGAAAGTAAATGTACCATCACCATTATCAATATAAGTGCCGTCCTTAAAGTTAGGTATAACCTCTTGCCAAGCCTTGATAACTTTACTTATTTCAGTCCAGACGGGTAGATTATCAATTCTCTCGTCAAATACTTCGTTGTTTAACAACCAACCTTTATAAGCCATTAAAACTTTATCCATTTTATGAATTTGTTTACTATCACCTATTCTAAAAGGTATATAGTAAAGATCATAAACCAAGTTGTCTTCATTAGGGTCAGTTACTTGAAGTATTTGCAGATTAGGATCATCCCAGATAGACATATGAGAACCTGCAGGATCTATAGTATCAATAGTAACATTATACTGTGCATCTAATACATAATAATGTGTTTTCATATAAACTTCAATGGAATCTTTTTCTACATTATTATATTGTTCAATGCGATCTTTGATTGGTATTTCAGGTGTTGGTTCATCTTCTTTACATGATGATGCCATTAAAAACATAGATAAACTTATAATAGCTAAAATTCTAATAGTCATAGACTTAAGGTTTAATTTATGATGTTTATCAAAATAACGATTATTATTCGGTAATCTGATAATACTATTGGCTTGCAAGATACGATTTTTATTTATTTTTGCATCAAACTTAACAAATTTTTAAACTATGCGTATTGATAAGTTTTTATGGGCAGTACGTTTTTATAAAACAAGAAATATTTCTGCCGATGCTATAAAAAAAGGACATGTGCGGATTAATGGTGTGATAGCTAAACCGGCAAAAGAAGTTTTCGGCGGTGACCAATTGGAAGTTAGAAAAAATCAAATTACGTACCGGATTTTGGTTTTAGATACCCCCAAAAGCAGAGTAGGCGCCAAATTGGTACCGCAATATATCAAAGACCGGACACCCAAAGAAGCTTTTGAAAATCAAGAGTTACTCAAACTTGCCAAAGACTACTATCGTAAGAAAGGCACCGGCAGACCAACTAAAAAAGACCGCAGAGATTTAGATGATTTTTTAGAAGAAGAATTTTAAGTGTGAAGCGGAACGATTGACGCCCTCCCGACAATTGTCAGGAAATGAATCTGAATTGTTAGTTGGATATGAGATGATGGATAATGATAATTAAGAATTGAAAATAATAACCATTAAAGCATTAAGTCCATTAAGAAGTTCATTAAGTTTATGTATTTTAATTTTTATTAAAAATCTCATTTTCTCAAATTTATATATAATAAAAGTATGAATCTTAAAAATCAGACATCTGAAATGAAATTAATCATCAAGTCATCAATTCATCAGTATCATTAAATAACTATATAACCACATCATCAAATAACCACATCATCAAATAACCATATAATCATATCATCATATAACCATTCAAATATGACAAAAACAACACAAATAGCTCCTCCAAAAGCAAAGAAAATACCTGCAAAGTTAGAGAAACATGGCGATGTACGTATTGATAATTATTATTGGTTGCGCAAACGCAATAATCCTGAAGTTATCCAATATCTTGAGGATGAAAATAGCTATTTTGAAATACAAACTACCCAATATAAGCCACTTGAAAATCGCTTGTTTGAAGAACTTAAAGCACGTATCAAGCAAGAAGATGAATCGGTACCGGTGTATGAAAACGGCTATTATTATCAAACTAAATTTTTTAAAGGCAAAGAATATCCGGTTTATACCCGACGTAAAGGAAGCTTGGATGCACCCGAAGAAATTTTGTTTGATGTCAATCAAATGGCTTCCGGTTATAGTTATTACAAGCTAATCGGCATGGAAGTTAGTCCGGATAATCGCTATGCCGTTTTTGGTGAAGATACGACCGGAAGACGACAATATGTCTTGAAAATCAAAGATTTGCAAACCGGAAAAATCTTAGATATTCAAATTGAAAATACGACAGGTAGTGCAGTTTGGTCTAATGATAATCGTTATATATTTTACACCAAAAAAGACCCTGAGACGCTGCGTTCCTATCAAATTTATAGACACCAATTGGGCGACCAACCTGAAAATGACCGGTTAATTTATGAAGAAACCGATGAAATTTTTGATGTTTTTGTAACCAAAAGCAAGAGCAACCGGTACATTTATATCGTTTCGTTTAGTACGTTGACCACCGAATACCAATATTTAGATGCCAATCGACCTGAAGAGGTATTTAAAATATTTGCACCAAGACAAAGAGGTGTAGAATACAATCTATTCCATCGCGATGACCGGTTTTATATCTTGACGAATAAAGATGATGCGGTTAATTTTAAACTGATGATAACCGCTTTACACCAAACCAATATGAAAGATTGGGAAGAATTCATCCCGCATCGTCCCGATGTGATGTTGGAAGATGTCGATATTTTTGACGATTTTATTTTACTGCAAGAACGTGAGAAGGGATTGAATAAACTTCGGGTTATCAATCAAAATGAGGATTTTTATCTCAATTTTGATGAAGAAACATACAGTGTTTTTTCTGCATATAATCCCGAGATGGACACACATAAATTTCGTTTTATTTACAATTCCATGACAACGCCGTCATCAGTAATTGAATTTGATATTGATAAGCACAGTCAAACAGTCTTAAAGGAACAAGAAGTGCCGGATGGTCAGTTTGACAAAAACAATTACCGCTCACAACGTATTTGGGTGCCGGCACGTGACGGTGAGTTGGTTCCCGTATCGATGGTTTGGCACAAAAATACTGATTTGACGCAAGCCAATCCGTTACTCTTATACGGCTATGGCGCTTATGGTATTACGGTCGATTCCGGGTTTAGTACTAATCGTTTATCATTATTAGATCGTGGTTTTATTTTTGCCATTGCACACATTCGCGGTGGTGAATATTTGGGGCGTCCTTGGTATGAAGCCGGAAAATTGCTACATAAGAAGAATACGTTTAACGATTTTGTCGATGTAGCCGAGTATCTGATTGACAACCGATATACTTCAGCAGCACAACTTTATGCTATGGGTGGGTCAGCCGGCGGTTTGTTGATGGGGGCGGTCATCAATCAAGCACCGCAACTTTTTAACGGGGTTGTCGCACAAGTACCTTTTGTCGATGTGCTAACAACCATGCTCGATGAGACTATTCCACTGACAACCGGAGAATATGACGAATGGGGTAATCCGAATGATAAAATCTATTATGACTATATCAAATCTTATTCGCCTTATGATAATGTTGAAGCCAAAGCTTATCCGAATCTATTGGTTACAACCGGTTTACACGACTCACAAGTGCAATATTGGGAACCGGCAAAGTGGGTCGCCAAGCTGCGAGAACTGAAAACAGACGACCGGCTTTTACTGCTTCACACCGATATGGATAGCGGTCACGGTGGATCTTCAGGACGCTTCAAATCATTAAAAGACACGGCACGCGACTTTGCTTTTATCATAAACTTAAAAGAACAAAACTCATGAAACCAACATGATTAAAATAATTATTAAACACACATGAAAATGATTATTTTAATCATCAAAGGTTACATATGACCATAATGTTAAAATAAAAAAATAAACAGATGAAAATAATCTGCGTCGGGCGTAATTATGCCAAACATATCAGCGAACTGCAAAATGAAAAACCTGCCGAACCGGTCTTGTTTATCAAACCGGATACAGCTATCTTACCCAATAGAAATCCATTGGTTTTACCGGATTTTGCCCAAGATTTTCATTATGAAGTTGAGGTGGTTATTAAAATCAACAAATTAGGTAAATATATCGATACCAATTTTGCCCACCGTTATTATGATGAAATCGGCTTGGGTATAGACGTAACGGCAAGAGACTTGCAAAGCCGTTTAAAAGCCAAAGGCCTGCCTTGGGAAAAAGCCAAGGCTTTTGACAATTCGGCAGTAGTGTGTCGTGAATTTTTACCCAAAACTAATTTTTCAGATTTGCAAGACATTCATTTTAGTTTAAAGAAGAACGGTATCACAGTCCAACAAGGACATACCGCTGAAATGTTGTGGCAAATAGATGAATTAGTCAGTTATATTTCGCAATTTTTTACCTTAAAAAAAGGCGATTTGATTTTTACCGGAACCCCCGCAGGCGTTGGTAAAATGCAGATAGATGATGTGTTTACCGGCTATATCGAAAACCGAGAAATGTTTAGAGTTAAAGTCAAGTGAGTCTGAATATTAATGAATGTGGCGGTGGCTACGTGTCCCGACGAAGGAGTAGTGTACCGAAGCCACCGATATCTAACAAAATCTACCCAATTTCTCAAAAGAATCCGGTCATTTCAGTACATCCCGATTCGCATCGGGACACTCAGTGACCTACGTATTCAATTCCTCGTTTACTCAAATTAAAAGCAGGAATACAGTTTGAAGTAAAAAGCAAACTAATATGTATAAAATAAACAATGAAGTACAATTAATCATCATTTCCTCAAAAAAACATTAACTTTGCTTAATGATTTTGGTTTATACACATAAAATTACGCCGCGGCTCAATTATATTTTTAGGCATTTGTTTAACAAATTGATGCTAAAAGATGTAAAATTTACGACCAAAATAGAAGAATTTATTGCTTTTAACGGCCCTAAATTTTCTTATGCACCGCAAGCGCTCGGTAGTGAGTTTCATATTCAAGCCCATTCGCTTTTATTTCAACAAGGTATTAAGGCGCATGAAATCAAATTCGGGTTTTGGGACAATATTCCTGTTTTTTTTGAAGTGCCAAACTCCGATATTCCATTTGATTTATTTGCCGCAAGTTTCTTTTTATTGTCTCGTTATGAAGAATATTTGCCGCATCAGTTAGATAAACACGAGCGTTACGCCTACAAAAACAGTGTGCTGATTCAGCACAATATGTTTAACAAACCCATTGTTGAAATCTGGATTGAGAAGTTTAAACAACGTTTACAAGATCGTTTTCCGGATTTATACTTTAAGGAACGTTCGTTTTATTTTGAACCTTTGATTAATGTCAGTATGGCACGATTATATCAAGGAAAATCAATTATTAGATTTATTTTGGGTGGCTTTGACGATTTATTTCATTTACGTTTTAAAAGTTTTTGGTTACGTAACCGGGTTTATTTAACCGGAAAAAAAGATCCGTATGATACTTTTGATCAAATATTAAAACTCAAGAAAAAATTCAAACATCCGATTACTTTTTTTCATCTTTTGACTACCTATAGTTTGTTTGACCATAATATTTCTATGAACAAGCACGAGTATCAATCACAAATAAAATTTTTGGCAGATTATACCGATACAGGCTTATTGACTTCATATTATGCTCTTGATGATGAAGAAATTATTGAAAAAGAAATTCAAAAATTAGAAAATATCATTCATAAGCCGGTAGAGAAAGTTCGAGCGCATTTTAACCGTATCAAAATTCCTAAAACTTATCAAATATATAACGAAGAAGAGCTTAAACATGATTTTTCTATGGGATATAATCATAAAATAGGATTTAGAGCCGGTACGTCTGTCCCTTTTAAATTTTACGATATTGAAAATGAAACCGAAACGCATTTAACTTTGCATCCGGTTAGTATTTCAGATATTATGCTCAAATATCAATACCGGCTCAATCCCGAAAAAGCCCGGAGAATCTTGTTAGAACAAGGAGAAATCATTCGAAAATATAAAGGACATTTTTATCCGGTCTTTCATAATTTTATCTTGTCCGACTTAAAAGAATGGCAAGCATGGAATGATTTATATACTGCAACCATTAAAAATTTTACCAATGCTGAAATCAAAAATCACTGATATTTTTTTCGATTTAGACCATACGCTTTGGGATTTTGAAGCCAATTCGAAATTGGCTTTTGAAAAATTGCTCAAAAAACACCAAATTCCTGTTCATATAGATGATTATCTCAAAGTTTATGAACCTATAAATCGGCAATATTGGGAAGCATATGCCAAACAACAAAAAAACAAAGCCGAAGTTAAATACGGACGGTTGACTGATACGTTCAAAGCTTTAAATATCGAAGTATCTCAACCGCTTATTGAAAAGCTAGCCAATGAATATCTTGATTTTCTCAAAAAAGAGCGTATTCTTATGGACGGGGCATTGGAATTATTGGGTTATTTAAAAGGAAGATACCGTCTGCATATTTTGACAAACGGATTTACCGAAGTGCAAAGTGACAAGATGCAACATTCCGGATTAGAATCTTATTTTGAGTTAATGATTACTTCAGAGGAAACAGGAAAACTCAAACCCCATCCCGATGTTTTTAACTATGCTTTACATAAAGCCGAAACTTTTGCTCATAAAAGTTATATGATAGGCGACAATTTTCAATCTGATGTTTTAGGCGCTCGTAATGTTGGTATGCATGCTATTCATTTTGATCCGGATAATACAAGTGATGTAGATTTTAAAATCATACCTAAAGTTAAACATTTATTGGAAATCAAGGAGATATTATAGATTCTATGAAAATAAAATGTTTTAATTTCTGAAAAAAAATGATTGAAAAACACAAATTTTGCTAAGATGCTTTTTTTTCAGTAAATACATCTTAAAAAATTAAGGTAGAATATATATTCATAGATTCACAAAAACAAATTTTGTACTTTTACAAAAAATATTTGAACATGCAGCCTAAGGATCAAAAATCAAAAAGTTTTTTAAAAAAACTGACCTATCATTATCGTATTTTGATTATCAATGACGATACTTATGAAGAAAAATTAAGTTTTAAACTCAATCGGCTAAACGTATTTGTTTTTACCGGTTTATTCGCCTTTTTTTTAATAGTTTTAACGACCGTTTTAATTGCTTTCACACCTATTAAGACTTACATACCCGGTTATACGGCACCCGGTTTAAGAAAAGAAGCGGTACGGCTGCATTTAAAAACGGATTCATTGGAAAAAGCATTGTTGATGAACACTTATTTCTTAAATCAATTGAAAAAAGTGTTGAATAATGAAATAACAATGGATGAGTTTAATAAGACTTATAAAATAAAAAAATTTAATCCGGATACTTTAAAATTGGCTCCTAACAAAATAGATTCAATGCTGCGTAAAGAAGTGGCTGAAAGAGAACGTTTTAAGGTTAATCATCAAAAAAATACGTTAACTTATAACTTTATTTCACCGGTTAAAGGGATTGTAGTCAATGGTTTTGATGCCGATAAGCATCATTATGCTGTTGATATTGCTTTGAAAAAAGGGTTGCCTGTAAAAAGTATTGCTAAAGGGCGGGTCATTTTTGCCGATTGGTCACCGGACACCGGAAATACCATTATTGTTAAACATCCCAATGATGTCATTTCCATATATAAACACAATCAAAAGTTGCTACGTCAAACAGGCGACTTAGTGCAACAAGGCGAAGTTATTGCTTTGTCGGGTAATACGGGTGAAAAAACGACGGGTCCACATCTGCATTTTGAACTTTGGATCAAAGATATTCCGGTTGATCCGGTAGATTTTATCAATTTTAAACCATAGCATATGGGGCTTAAATCAAAATTGGCTAAAATTTATGCCGGATATATTGTCAAGAAAAACCGGTCTTGGATAAATAATCCGCTAAAAGCACAACAAAAAGCTTTTCGTTATTTAATTTCAAATGCCGAACATACAGCTTTTGGAAAAGATCATAGTTTTGAACGGATAGTCAATTATGATGATTTTAAAAAAGCTGTTCCAATCAGAACTTATGAAGATATAAAACCCTATATAGAACGGATTATCGACGGGGAACACAATGTACTGTGGAAAGGACGCCCTATGTATTTTGCCAAAACTTCCGGAACCACTTCCGGTACTAAATATATCCCTATAAGTAAAGCATCAATGCCTTATCACGTTATGGCGGCTAAACATGCTTTATTACATTATATTTATGAAACCGGAAAGGCTGATTTTGTTGATGGTAAAATGATTTTTTTGCAAGGAGACCCCGTTTTAGACGAAGTAGGCGGTATTAAAACCGGACGCTTGTCAGGTATTGTAGCGCATTATGTCCCTAAATATTTACAACAAAACCGGATGCCGAGTTGGGAAGCCAATACCATTAAAGACTGGGAAACAAAGGTTAATGCTATTGTTGAAGAAACTGTCAAAGCAGACATGCGACTCATCAGCGGCATTCCTTCTTGGATACAAACTTATTTTGAAAAATTGATTCAAAAAGCAGGGAAACCGGTAGGTGAGATTTTTCCTAATTTTAATTTGTTTGTCTATGGCGGACTGAATTTTGAACCTTACCGGCAAAAGTTCAAACAGTTAATAGGTAGAGATATTGACAGTATTGAACTTTATCCGGCATCGGAAGGATTTTTTGCCTATCAAGATCAACCCGATCGTGATGATTTATTGCTTTTGACCAATCATGGTATGTTTTATGAGTTTGTCCCCGCTGAAGAGATTTTTAATGAACAACCAACGCGTTTGTCACTCAAAGATGTGCAAACCGGAGTTAATTATGCTTTAATCATTAGTACCAATGCAGGCTTGTGGGCATACAACATTGGTGATACGGTGATGTTTACATCAACCAAGCCCTACAGACTGAAAGTCACCGGACGTATCAAGCATTTTATCTCGGCTTTTGGCGAACATGTCATCGCTAAAGAAGTGGAAACTGCTATACAAACGGCTATGGCACAAACAGGTGCCAGTATCAGCGAATTTACGGTAGCACCGCAAATTAACCCTGCAAATGGATTGCCTTATCACGAATGGCTCATAGAATTTGAACAAATGCCTGATAATCTTGAAAAATTTGCCGGAATAATAGACCAAAGTATGCAAACACAAAATGTCTATTACAAGGACTTAATTACCGGTAAAATTTTACGTTCTGTTGTTATCACAACGGTCAAAAAAGGTAGTTTTGACCGGTATATGAAATCTATTGGTAAGTTGGGTGGACAAAATAAATTACCACGCTTGTCGGATAATCGTAAAATTGCAGATTTTTTGTATGATAATCAACTTGTAATCAGTTAATTTATGTATATCTACAACATTACTTTTAACGTTGACAAATCCATTGAAAAAGATTGGCTTGATTATATTAAGCGGCAATTTATTCCTAAAATGCTTAAAAGCGGTTTGCTCAAATCTTCATTGACCAGTAAAATTATGGTAAATGAAGCACAAGGTAATTCTTATTCCATTCAATTTGCTGCAGACAATAAAGCCGATTTAAAACAATTTATCGATCAGGAATTATTTCCGATTTTAAACGAATTGCATCTCAAGTTCAGCCCGAAAATGGTGTATTTTGCAACTGAACTCGATGTGATTGACCGGCAAAAAAAAGACGCCTGACAGGCGCCTTTATTAACGATTAAGCAGGTATTATTTAACCAATAATTGTTTGGTAATTAAACTTTTTCCACTATTTATTTTCACCAAATAGACACCTTTCTGCCATTGAGAGACATCTAACTTCAATAAAGCTGCGGTCATGTCGGTTTGATAGACTTGTTTGCCGGTGACATCATAAATATGAATTTTGGCATCTTGGTTTTTCTCGATATACAAATTGACTATATGATGTGCCGGATTCGGGTAAATACTAACCATACCGGATGTAATATCCGGAACAGTATTAGTACTTTCTACAACATCAATATTCTGAACCGGTAAAGTTTGATGTACATAAAAAGTATTCAAAATATTTCTAGCTAATAATTGGTTGCCGGTATTGACACGAGCAGTTAATTGCATGGCATAAACAGCCCCGGGTGTTAAATGATCAAAATGTGTCATAAAATGTCCTGACTTGCCGTTAACAGGTGTAAATTGATAAGTTTGGGCTTGGATTTTATCAAAACCAACAGGTGTATCACCGTTGCTTGAGATCAAGGAAATCTTGGCTGATAATTGTAATTGTGACAAATCTAAATTTTGATTGACATCTGCAATTGCCACTTCGATATTTTGTCCGTTATAGCCACCAGATTCTTTAAAGTGCATGTTAACCGCAAAAGCAACTTTACTATCATCATATGATGTCATGGCTACAAATTCGTTAACAGGTAAAGTCAAGGTATAAACCCCTTTGGGTAAATTTTCAATATGCGCTACGGCTTGTTCCGTACCGGTTAAGTTATCGTGTTTAGAATCAATAATTGAATAGGTAAAGACGTCACCGCTATTATTTTTCAATTTAAACTGTTTTACCTTTTGTGCTGTATAAAAAATAATATTAACAGGCTGATTATCATGTTCTATTACAAAATCAGACTTTCCATTTTTACCAACATAGGTATATCCATTACCTCCCATAATCAGTTCAGACTGCTCTTTACCTTCCACTTTTTGTTTAGATGACGTGTCGGTATTATTATCAGAAACTGCAGGTCTTCCGTAAATATTATACAAACCATAATGTAAATAAGGTGCGACTTCATTTGAAAAATGATTTTCGCCATGTTCCCATAGTGACGTGTGATTAGCATTGTGCATAACACGATAATTTGTATCACCTGCTCCCGGAGTTAAAGCATTGCTATTGTCAGTGATTACAGAACGTTTGGCTCTGTATTCTGATATAAAGCCATCATTGGAAGTATGCCAATTGCGCCAACCGGAATTAAACCAATCCCATTCCCAATAAGCATCATAGTAAGCCCCGGCAGAATGGTGAAAAGCATCGCCTACATAGCAATAATACCAGATATCTTGGTAACAAGGGTCATCGGATTGATGCGCCCACCAACGTGTGGTGTTGTCTTCTGTCATATTGATTCGATTGTATGAAGCTCCGTTTGGATGGTAAGCATTTCTGAATGTATTATTAGAATTGATACGCCATGATTTTGCCCAGTCATGAAATGAATTGACACTACCACTTGTCAAATAATAACCATTGGTGTACCACATTGCTATGAAGGCAACGCCGGTCCATGACAAAGCGGCACCAACATCGGCAACACGCGCCCCACGAACCGGAGAACTGAAAGTATAGACGCCATCGACTTTTTCATATCCGAAACTGGGAATACTCGTGTTATAAGGATTGCGCCCATAGAGTGCTCGTTCGGTATCCATACCACCTTTACTATGCGCTACAATACTAACTGTAGCAACACCATAATGTGCCGTAATATGGTCAATCATGCGTTTGAGTAGTTTGCCGTTTTGTTCAGGTGTTCCTAAAGGATTTAATTGAACAAAAGCTGCATTCAGCTGATAATTAATTGCTTGTTCAATATTGGCCTTATATGAGTTACTGACTTTTCCGGTAATACCGTGAACAAAAACAACCGGTGTCTTGATATTCTGACGGCTATAACCAACAGGATATATTATGTTGCCCGGAGTATTATATGAATTACTAAGCCAGCCATTGTTTACATTGTATTCATATTCATGAATAGTTTGTGAAAATCCGTTTGATACCGATAATAAAGCAATAAACAGGTAAAATAAAATAGTTTTTCTCATAGTTTGTTAAGTTAGTTTGTTAATTTGACAAATATAATATTTTTTTTAAGATTTTTTTGAAAATATATGTTTAGCAAAACTGCCAATAGGTAAACCTATTGGCAGCTTGGTAATGCTAAATGATAAAATAATTTTAATTCTTTTCAAAGAAATAATCATCATACATTTCTATCCCTGAGTGTTGATGAACAGTTTTGCTGTATTCCAAATAGTCATCTGTTAAAATATTGATGGTAAATTCGTCAATAATATTATATCCGGCATTTTCGTCAAAATATTTTATTCTTAATACGGTTAAATCATTTTGTTCCAGCAATTTCCATTGACCGTTAATACTATTATGTGTTCCGGTATTTTTGACAAAATGACCATCGGGGTAGAATTGTAAGCTAACATCCGGTAAACTATGTTGATAGATTTTATGATTACCGGTAAATCTCGATACACTTACACCCTTCCATTGGTGTTGGGTTAAACGTGCTTCTTGTTGGTCAAGGTTTACGGTAGTAATTTCTCGTTTTATACAAGAGAATAACGAGAATGATAAGATTAATAACACTATTATTTTTTTCATGACTTTTTTTGTAAAAATTTACAAAAAAGTCAACCAAAAGTCAATCAATAATTTATAAATGCAAGAAAATTGTTTATAAATGCTATAATTTATTTTGTAAACAACTCAACTACACCGTTTTTGCCTTTATCGCCATATTTTTTAACGGCTTTATCACCTTTTAAAACTATAATTTTGCTTATAGTTTTCGGATTGATTTTATTAAAATCCGCTTTTGAAATAATTTTACCATTCAAAACATATAGCGGTTGGGGCTTTGTGTCATTTTTATATCTTATACTGTTATCAATGATAAATACTTGTCCACCGGTTAACTTTTGTAGCAAGACATCGGCTGTTTTTTTATCTACCTCTGTTCCATATCTATCAAAAAAATGGTAATTCTTACCGGTTTTTGTATAAAAATAAGTTGTATTTCGATATTGAATCATACCGGTTTTCAGGTTTTTATTATCTTCTTTACCGTTTTCATTGTAATGTTTTACCTGTGTAGATGTCATGTCAAATGATTTACCATCAAAAGTTGATAATTCTATACCTTTATTAGACATTGATAAAATTTTCTTTTCTTGAGAGACAACCAGCATATTATTTTTGATATATAATACTGTTTCAGGAATACCTTTTTTATCCTGAATTTTCAGTTCCGACTCATTTCCGGTGTCAGTATAATGCGTAATAATATCAACATTAACTATTTTTTCATCGACATATAATTTATTATCAAAATGCACTCTGAATGCACTTGCTTCATTGTTTAGTTGCTTTTCAATCTTCTCTAATTCTTTTGAGGTAGTGTTTTTGTCAATTGTATAAAGTATTTTCACATTTTCTTCATAAACTTTTTCGGTATTAAAACCGTAAAGAAACAGGACAATCACCGGCAATAAAATACCGAATTTTACTAATTGAATACTTTTGGTTGGTTGTTTTTGTAACATCATAATTCTGTTTTTTAAATTGGGTTTATAAAAATTATTTACAAGCGCTGTCAAGGGGTTTTTTAAGCCGGTTTTTAATAGCAAATACTGGTATTCTTTAATTGAAGGTGTTTGTTTGGTTGCTTGATTATCGGCAATAAATTCCAGATTTTCAATCATGTCATTTCGCCAAAGCCAAGCCAACGGATTATACCATTGCAAGGCTGTAAAAATTCCGGCTAATACAACATCAATACTGTGTTTTTGACGTATATGTACGGTTTCGTGGGCTAAGATCATTTGTAATTCGTTATCAGTATATTGCTTCGGATTTACTACTACGTATTTACCGAATGAAAAAGGCGGAATATCTTTATCAACACTTACCAAAACATAGCTGTTTTTTTGTTCTTTACTCCCTTTTGTAATTAAGCTGTAAATACCGGTAAAGTCTATTAGCATTTTAATTAGAAAAATAATTGTTCCCGCAAGTAAAATGTATAGCAAATAGTTTATATCAAAAGCTTGGGTCAAATACACATCAGGAGTGGTTTCACCTATCATTTTATGAGTCGGTATAGGTATAAAAAACGTTTCAACCGAAATAGTTTTTTTAATATGCCACATAGGCAATAAAAATGACAAAAACATACCGGCAATAAAGTAAAAACGCTTGATGTCAAAAAATGTATCTTTACGAAGTAATAATCTGTAGATTAACCACAATATGACTGTTATGGCGCTTGCTTTTACGAGATATATTATATTCATTTTTCCGGTTTTTGTTTTTCAATTAATTCAATAATTTCACGCAAGTCATCTGCACTGATTTTTTGCTCTTTGGCAAAAAAAGACACCATATTTTTATACGAATTGTCAAAATAGTTTCGCAGTGCTTTTTGCATAAAATTTTCGGTATATGTTTTTTTAGAGACAAGCGGATAATACCGGTGTGTATTTCCAAAACTCTCATAGCCGACAAAGCCTTTCTCAACCATTTTACGTATAATGGTTGATACGGTGTTGTAATGGGGGCGGGGTTTAGGCAATTCTGCCACAATCTCTTTGACAAATGCTTTTTGTAAACGCCAGAGTACTTGCAGCAATTCTTCTTCTTTGGGTGTTAATCGTTGTTTCATATGTTTATTGGTTATTTGTTTGGAGGATTTTTAGTGATTTCGATATTTTAAATTACTCTATTAGATAACTTTCTTATGATTTACACAACAAACATAAAACTATTATTTTAGTTGCGCAACTATTTTTGTAGTTATTTAACTATTTTTATCGTTTTTTATAGAAAATAGAAGCTTATATGATAAAATTTTAGGTTCTATATCGATTTAAGTGGTAATATATATTAAATATATTATATAAAAATAATAATGTCCCCAGATACTTGTCGGGGTCAAAGACTTTTATTTAATTGTTTTATTATAATAATGTCATCCCGACAGTCGTCGGGATTATTTAATAAAGAACCCCGTAGGGGTGATGAATTTATAGATTAAACAAAAAAAAACACCATTGAACCCCGAAGGGGTGATATAACTATAGAAAATTTATGACGTTAAAAACATAAACCCCGTAGGGGTGAAATTATAAAAAAGATAATAACTATGATTAGTATGATTCTTAAACCTAATTTATTATTACCCACACAAAACAACATAGAGTCAAATTATTTTTTGCAGTTTTATTATTGATGTTCCGGTTTAAGCAAGTCGGTAACTGTTTTAACCGGACTGAAAGTCTCTAGCGGCACTTCTATAAAAACGGTATTCCAGCCGTCCATAGCACCGTTCCATAGACCGGGACGTTCATAGACTTTAACCGGATTGCCATTATAAGATTTTTCGGTTACAAAACCGGCAGCTTCGTTGACAAATTCTTTCAAATTAAATTTGTTCCCTTCAAAATCTTTAATTCTGACGACTAAATCAACCGGATTAAAATGTGTCGCTTGTTGTAAGATATTTTGTTGTTGCGGATCATCCGTATTGATTTGTGCTTTTTCAACTATTTGCAGAGATTTTATTCCGTTTGCGTCTTTTGCCCAAAAAGGACCACCACCGGGTTCGCCTGTATTTTTGACCATTCCGGCTACACGAATCGGGCGATTGAGTTTGTATGCCAAATAACGTCTTTTGCCACTGTTATTGAGTGTGTCATATCCTTCTATAAAATGGATGTTCATATTCTGACGGGCAAAATCTTCAATTTCTTGAAGCGCAGCGCCAACAGGTTTTTCTTTTTGAAGTTGTTCTAAATATTTTTTGTTTTGTTCAAGCAAATCCATTAAATATCCGGCGAGTATCTTTTTGTATTGAATGCTCGTTTCTTGCGCCAAACCTTTTTGTACGTTATCAATATTTTTGATAAAAATAATATCGGCATCCAAATCTTGAATATTATCGATTAAACTGCCATGTCCGCCCGGTCTGAAAACCAAATTGTCGTTATGATCTCTTACCAATTCACCTGAAGTTTTATCTAACATAACCGTATCGGTTTCGGGTTTTTGAAAAGAACTTGAAATATCTATTGAGCGATTAGGGTCTGCTCGTTCTGTCAATTCGTCAAACGGTTTTTTATGTTGGGACGAAATACTAAATTCTACTTGAGGCTTTTGATTTTTACCGGTTGTATAAGCTCTAGCTTCGGTCAAATGTTCTTCAAGAGCCGTTTTTATAGTATGCTTGCCGTACCGGTGGAATTTTATAAAAGCCTTGGGTTTTTGGGCATAATTTAAACCTTCTTCCGAGAGCGTAAAGTGAATCAGTTGCCATGCTTGTTCGTTTTCATCCAGCTGAAAATATCCCGGTAGTGTGTCTTTAATTACATCCATTACATCTTGATAAAATGCATATCCGGGGAAATCATTGAGAAAATCGTCTAAATATTCGGGCATATTTTTTAACTGATGTTGCCGGATAAAACGTTCATAATAATGCCGTCCGGGCTGATAATTTTGATGAAAAAATACCCAATCTTTAAACATTCGGGTTGCTGCTCCCGATGCTGGTACAAATTTTTGTAGTGTATATTGTTCTTTATTTTGTTCAAAAAAATCGAGATATGTCTGTTGTGCGGTTTCATCAAGTTTGACAATACCATTATCAATAGTTGCCGGCTCTAACACTTTGGTAAAAGGCAGACCGTTTGTTAGTATATTTATTTGACGTTGCACTTCTTCGGTATTGAGACCATGTGCTAGCATTTGCTGAATATCTTTTTGTGAAAATCCCATATTTTTTGTTTCAAAATTACAATTTTTCAAAATAAACGGTGTTACATAATTTACAGTTTATCTTTTCCGGTAAATTTTTATATAAAGTATTCTAAAAAAATTATTTGATAACCAAAACTGCTCCATTGCCAAACTCTCTGTAAGAAGCATCGGTATATTTTAAGTTGTTTTGGCGTAGTATTTTCTCAATTTCCCGTTTTAAAACACCTTTGCCTTCTCCATGAATTAACACAAATTCCGGATAGTGCTTTCTTTTCATCTTATGTATAATTCGTCTAACTTCATTAAGTTGTATCTCTAACTTTTGTGTAGGACTTAGGTGCCGGTGTTTAGGCTGAAGTTTTTCAATATGTAAATCAAAAACAGGTCTGTTTGTTGATTTGGAACGAGGTGTTTTTTTTGAAGAATTTTCTTTTGGTCGAATAGAGGCTTGTTTAAGATTTTCATCTAAAAAGTTATCAATAACCATGACTTTATCTACCGGAAGTTGCATCGTAAGACCTTCATCCGTAATGAAATAAACGATTTGAGTATCAATTTTTTCAACAATACCCTCCAAGTCATCATCAATGGCGGCAACTCTATCGCCGGGTTTCATTTTTGCTTATTATTTTTGAGTTTTTTGGTCATCTCTTCTAAACTGGGGATATCCTTTTGTTTATAAACAGTTTTAGGTTTGTCAGTTTCATCATCCTTAAGTTTCGGATTATCATAAGCCCAATTTTTAGTCGATTTAAGCAAGCTATACATTAAAATTATTAAAAGAAAAATCATCAACCAAAAACTTTGTTCATCATCCGGTTTGGTTTTGATAAAAAAAAGCGCCCCTCCCGATATAAAAATCAGGAGGAAATATATAACTTGCGCTCTTTTAGGTTTGTTAAAGGCTTTCTTGCTCATATTCAGCTATAGATTTTTTGATAATATCAATTGCTTCTCGCAATTGTTCTTCATTGATGACCAGCGGTGGTGCAAAACGAATAATGTTACCATGCGTCGGTTTTGCCAACAAACCGTTATCAGCCAGTTTTAAACATATATTCCAAGCGGTTTTACTCTCTTCGGTATCATCAATGATGACGGCGTTGAGTAGTCCTTTACCACGAACTTGTTTGACAAATTTAGAACTATCGACAATTTTTTGCATTTCAGAGCGGAAAATTTTACCCATTTTATCGGCATTTTCAGCCAATTTTTCTTCTTTTACAACGGTTAAAGCGGCAATAGCCACATTGGCGGCTACCGGATTGCCACCAAAGGTTGAACCGTGTTGTCCCGGCTTAATAGCCAGCATAATGTCGTCGTTAGCCAAAACTGCCGATACCGGATAAACACCACCCGACATCGCTTTACCTAATATCAGAATATCCGGTTTGACATCTTCGTGATCAACTGCCAATAATTTACCGGTTCGGGCAATACCCGTTTGTACTTCATCGGCAATAAACAAACAGCCGTATTTTTCACAAATAGCTTTAGCGCCTTTTAGGTAGCCGTCAGATGGTACATATACACCGGCTTCACCTTGAATCGGCTCTACCAAAAATCCGATAGTATTCGGATTGGCTTTAATAGCCGCTTCAAGCGCTGCCAAATCGTCGTAAGGAATTTTGGTAAATCCGGGGGTATAAGGACCAAAATTGTCCCGAGCTTCGGGGTCGTTAGAAAACGAAATAATCGTCGTTGTGCGTCCGTGAAAGTTTCCTTTGGCAACGATAATATTAGCGGCATTTTCAGGTATGCCTTTCTTTTCATATGCCCATTTTCTTGCCAATTTGATAGCGGTTTCAACAGCTTCGGCACCGGTATTCATCGGCAGAAGTTTGTCATAGCTGAAATATTCGGTGGCGAATTTTTCGTATAAACCGAGTTTATCGTTATAAAATGCCCGAGAGGTCAGTGCCAAACGTTCGGCTTGTTCTTTCAATGCTCTCACAATTTTCGGGTGTCCGTGTCCTTGGTTAACCGCCGAATAGGCCGACAAAAAGTCAAAATATTGTTTGCCGTCCACGTCCCAAACGTAAACGCCTTTGCCTTTTGTTAAGACAACCGGTAGCGGATGATAGTTATGAGCGCCATATTTATCTTCGTAAGCAATGGCTTGCTCTTTGGTTAAAGTAGGTTTTATAGTTGTATTCATTTTTCTGTTTTTTAGGTGCTTCAAAAATAAGAATTTAACGGCTAAAAAGTGTTTTTTTTGTAAAAAAATTAATATAAATAACTGATTATTTTGATAAGGGCGTTTACAGGCTATCCGTTTGTAGTCAATTTGTCCCGCACTGTTGTATTATGGCGGTGCGGGTGCTTCCTGCGGTCGCAGCCACCCGCCATAAAACAATCAGGCGGCACGGCATCGAGCTACCACTGCTATCCTTAACGCGGAGCGAACGGCAATGCAATGATTTTGTCGTTGGTTTGGTTTACTCGCTGTAAAAACGATGAAGTTTATGATTATGTCACCCTTTCAGGGTTTAACGGATTTTCATATTGTTTAATCTATAATAATGTCACCCCTTCGGGGTTTAGGTGTTATTTTTTATCAATTATCTACAAACAGGTCGCCCCTAACGAGGCTCAAAGGCGTTTTCTTATTGTTGACTTCCACCCTATAATCACCTGACTTCCGACATCGGACATTTAACACTTGAGACCCGACGTTGTCCTCATTTCATCAAGTTGTAAGCACAAACATCATTTGAAATACTATGCCACAATGAATGTTCAGTATATTTTATGAAGCACAACAAATCCTCATTTCCTCAACTCCTCAATTCCTCAAAACAGTGTCGGCGGATTCGTATTATCCGGTTTTTTAGGTTCCGGTTCTTCAATTTTCTCTTCGGGTTTCGGTATTTTTATTTCAAACGGAATATCCTCAATGTTTTGTTTTACGTCTTCATCTTCCATATCCGTTTCGGCTGTTTTTTCGGCTTGCGGTTCATAAGACAAAGAAGGTAAAATCTCAATATTTTTGATTTTTTTCTTGCTCAACATATTGCCTTGTGCTTTGATCCCTTTGATACCGATAAATTCGCTGACGTTGATTTCTTGTGGCGGTTTTTGGTCTTTGCCACGTTCTTTGGTAAAATGTAGGTTCCAAACCGGAAGCCAATCGTAGGATATTTGTAATAATTGTGCATTATCCGGAATAAAAATTTCTTCACGTTTGAGGTCATCTATCAAGAAGCGTTTAATATAGTAACGGTCTTTATCTTTGTCATAGTAAGCAGCTGTAACCGGCTTGTCTTTTTCGTATTTTTCGAGCAAAATCATATTTTCCGGAAAATGTTTTTCCAGATTAGGGATAAATTTAGAGATGCGTCCGTCTTGTAAAATCAACACCAGTTGGTCATCACCGCTGAATTCACCGAGATATTTGCCGCGCTCTTCGGTATTGAGGCGTTGCACCACTTCGTCAAACCAAATCTTTCTTGGTTTTAAGGTTGAGACACCGGCTTCTTTGAGTTTGATAGCTTTTACCGGCAATTTGGTTACGAGATTACCCCGCACGCTTCGACCTTTAATAGCCAATTCTTTAAAGTCAATATCAAATTTTGTTTTACGCAAACTGCCTGTTTGTCGTAGCAGAACGGTAACTACTTCGGCTTCGCCATTCGGATTGGCAGAAAAATACAAAATTTGTGACCCCGGATTACCGGCAGTCAAATCGTATTCTTTGTCGCGTGTAACGCCACTGACAAAAAAGCGTTTCATATATGAGGGACCGCGTTTACCGTCACGGTAAATCAGGTTGTAAATAGTGCGTTTGTCTTTCTTTTTAAAAACGTTGATATAAATAATGTCTTTACCGAAAAATTTCTTATCGGAAACTTTGGACACCATCATTTTCCCATCTCTACGAATCACGATAATATCGTCAATATCAGACACGTCGGCAATATATTCATCTTTACGCAACGAGGTGCCGGCAAAACCTTCTTCCCGATTGACATACAACTTGACGTTGCGCATCACTACTTTGGTGGCTTCAATATCTTCAAAAGCTTTGATTTCGGTTTTGCGTTCGCGTCCTTTGCCGTATTTTTTCTTGATATTTTTAAAAAAGTCTATCGTGTATTCGATAATATGTTCCAGATGATGTTGTTTTTCGGCAATTTTTTCTTCAATCGCTTCGATGTTTTTACGGGCTTTATCAATATCAAATTTTGAAATACGCTTGATTTTGATTTCGGTTAATCGCACGATATCTTCTTCAACTACCGGTCGTTTCAAATGCTTGATATGTGGTTTTAAACCTTCATCAATGGCTTTGATTACGCCTTCCCAAGTGGTTTCTTGTTCGATATCGCGATAGATGCGATTTTCAATAAAAATGCGTTCCAACGAAGCAGCATGCCATTGGTCTTGCAGTTCTTGAAGTTCTATTTCCAGTTCTTGTCGCAACAGATCAACCGTGCGACGTGTCGAGCGTTCCAACATTTCGCTGACTCCCAAAAACAACGGTTTATTGTCTTCAATAACCACACCCAGCGGTGAAATAGACATTTCACAATTGGTAAAAGCATAAAGTGCATCTATGGTTTTATCCGGAGAAACCCCCGGTGGTAAATGCAATCGAATCTCTACATTTTCGCTGGTATTATCTTCAATCTTTTTGATTTTGATTTTGCCTTTGTTGTTGGCTTTGATAATGCTTTCAATCAAACTGCCCGTAGTGGTTTTGTAAGGAATTTCGGTAATAACCAGTGTTTTGTTGTTTTCTATTTGAATTTTGGCGCGTACCCGTATTTTGCCACCGCGTTTGCCATCGTTGTAGTTGCTGACATCAATCATACCGCCTGTTGGAAAATCGGGGAACAACGTAAATTTTTTACCTTGTAAAACTTTTATGGAAGCATCGATGAGTTCATTAAAATTATGCGGTAAAATAGTGGTTGACAAACCAACGGCAATCCCTTCGGCACCTTGTGCCAATACAATCGGGAATTTTGCCGGCAGACTCACCGGTTCTTTTTTACGACCGTCGTAAGACGCCGCCCACGTAGTAATTTTAGGATTGAACAGCACATCTAAAGCAAATTTTGATAAACGTGCTTCAATATAACGAGACGCAGCAGCGCTGTCGCCCGTGAGGATATTACCCCAGTTTCCTTGTGTGTCAATCAGCAGGTCTTTTTGTCCCATATTGACCATAGCATCGGCAATGGAAGCATCGCCGTGCGGGTGGTATTGCATGGTGTGACCGACCAAATTGGCGACTTTGTTGTAGCGTCCGTCGTGCAGTTCGCGCATTGAGTGCATAATACGGCGTTGCACCGGCTTAAAACCGTCTTCTATTGCCGGAACGGCACGTTCCAAAATCACATAAGAGGCATAGTCCAAAAACCATTCTCTAAACTTGCCTTTGACTTTTTTGATACTTTCGTTATGTTGTTGTGCTTCGTTCATTCGTATTGATTAAAATATTTTACTGTTAATCTACCAAAGTTTCTTTAATGACTGATTTTAATTTTGTTATTTCTGTCTTTGAGAGTTGTCCAAGATTTTTAATAACACGTTGTTTATCGATTGTTCTAATTTGATCTACTACAATCCAACTTATTTTTTCGTTATGTGTAATTTTAACCCGGGTCGGATAATTTTTTGAAGTTGAAGTTAGCGGTGCAATGATTATTGTACGGATATACTTGTTCATTTCGTTAGGCGAAACAATAACACACGGTCTTGTTTTTTTTATCTCACTACCAATAGCAGGATCAAGATTAACTAAAATGATTTGGTATTGCTCATATTTCATTCTTCAAAATTTTCGTCTTCAAAAATATCGTCAATTAACAATTGATCATCTTCTTTACGATGCATCTCTTCAAAGGCTTCTTCCCAACCTTGACGAGGGTTTTTTACCGGTTTGATAATGAGATAACCGTTTTTCAAAATCAATTCCACTTTATCTTTAATATGGTATTTTTCAAGAATGGTTTTAGGCAGTCTTAAACCTTTTGAATTACCTATTTTGATGATTGATGCTTCCATAACATTTGTTTAATGTAATTACAAAGTTAATACATTTTTCAATAAGTTTTACAAAACTTTTATTTTAATCGCTTATTCACTCTCAATCACATCCAATTCTACTTTCAGATTATCAATAATAAAACGTTGTCGGTCGGGGGTGTTTTTACCCATGTAAAAATTCAATAATTCTTCAATGGACAAATCTTGCTCCATCATCACCGGTTCGAGCCGGATATCTTTACCGATGAAATGCTTAAATTCATTCGGCGATATTTCCCCCAATCCTTTAAAGCGGGTGATTTCGGGTTTACCGCGTTTGCCCAATTTGGCAATAGCCGCTTGTTTTTCTTCTTCGCTGTAACAATAAATGGTTTCTTGTTTGTTACGCACGCGGAACAAGGGCGTTTCCAAAATATATAAATGTCCTTCCTTGATTAATTCAGGGAAAAATTTGAGGAAAAACGTTAAAAGTAACAACCGGATATGCATTCCATCGACATCGGCATCGGTGGCAATGACGATATTGTTGTAACGCAAATTTTCCAAACCGTCTTCGATATTGAGTGCCGCTTGCAACAGGTTAAACTCTTCGTTTTCATAAACCACCTTTTTGGTCAGTCCGTATGAGTTGACCGGTTTACCCCGCAAGCTGAATACGGCTTGTGTATTAACATTACGCGATTTGGTAATAGACCCGCTCGCCGAGTCCCCTTCGGTAATAAACAAAGTGCTTTCGAGGCGGTTTTCTTTTTTAAGGTCGTTGTAATGTACCCGGCAATCGCGCAGTTTTTTGTTGTGCAAACTGACTTTTTTGGCGCGTTCGCGGGCTAATTTTCTGATGCCCGACAGTTCTTTGCGTTCGCGTTCGGCTTGAACAATTTTTTGTAGAATAGCTTCGGCAGTATCCGGATTTTTGTGCAAATAATTATCTAACTCTCGCTTGACAAAATCATTAATATATGTGCGGACAGTCGGCAATCCGTCTCCCATATCGGTTGAGCCGAGTTTGGTTTTGGTTTGCGACTCAAAAACCGGTTCTATAACCTTGATACTGATAGCTGCCACTATGGATTTGCGAATATCTGAGGCATCGTAATTTTTACCGAAAAAGTCGCGAATGGTTTTAACCACCGCTTCTCTGAATGCCGCTTGATGTGTTCCGCCTTGCGTGGTATGTTGTCCATTGACAAACGAGTAATACACTTCGCTGTATTGCGTCTTGCTGTGTGTCATTGCTACTTCGATATCTTCACCTTTGAGGTGTATTATTGGGTAGCGGCGGTCGTTTTCGGCAATGTTTTCACTTAATAAATCTTTAAGTCCGTTGTCGCTGTAAAATTTTTCGCCGTTAAAACGAATGGTTAATCCCGTATTGAGATAAATATAGTTTTTAAACATTCGCACGAGATATTCGGTGCGAAATTTGTATTTAGGAAAAATTTCGGAATCGGGGATAAACTCGACATAAGTGCCGTTTTTTTGCGTAGTGCTTTCCAAACCGGATTCTTCAATCAGTTCACCACGGCTAAAAACAGCCCATTTGGTTTGACCGTCGCGAAAAGCTTGCACCTTAAAATGTGATGATAAGGCATTGACCGCTTTAGTCCCGACACCGTTCAGTCCGACGGTTTTTTTAAATGCACGAGAGTCATATTTACCACCGGTATTCATTTTAGACACCACATCAACCAGTTTTCCCAAAGGAATGCCACGCCCGTAATCGCGCACGGAGACCAGATTTTCATCTAATTGGATGGTGATAGATTTACCGGCACCCATGACAAATTCATCAATTGAGTTGTCCAAAACTTCTTTAACCAAAATATAAATACCGTCATCGGGTGATGAACCGTCTCCCAGTTTTCCGATATACATACCGGGGCGCATCCGAATATGTTGTTTCCAGTCTAGTGATTGAATGTGATCTTCGGTATAAGCCGTTTGTTTTTTTGCCATAAATCAGTTCAAAATTTATCAACCCGCAAGATAATAAAGAATAAAGTGTTTTTAACATAAGTACTGAGGAATTTATTAACAATCGATGTGCTCTATTCATCACTTCTTTATTTCCTCAATAAAACAGGTCACTTCGGTACATCTCTCCGACGAAAGTCGGGGCATGGCTAATAACCAAATAACCAGTATAAACAAGTAAACAAATCAATAATTCTCACTAAATTTGCCATAGAACAATAACTTAATGATAGAAAAAGATTTATTCGGTAAGGCACTTTGGGATTATTGGTCAGATAATGACCCGGAAGATATGCTGACATGGACGCATTTAACCGAGCCGGAAGTATTGCCGATTGCTTATCTTTTCAGGTCTTATGATGAGATGCCGGTTTCCGAACAATTGGCTTTGCAAAACAGTTATGGCAAAATTTTAGATGTCGGTGCCGGTAGTGGTTTGCATAGTTTATATTTGCAAGCACAACAGAAAGATGTAACGGCATTGGAATGGTCGTCTGTCAGTAGCCGGCTTATGCGAGAACGCGGGCTTAAAAAAGTGGTTAATCAAAACTTTTTTGACTTTAATCCGCCGGAACGATTTGATACCATTTTGTTATTGATGAACGGGGTTGGTATAGTGCAAAAAGCTCGGAATTTGGTTAAACTTTTCACCAAATTGAAACAATTATTGTCGGATGACGGACAGGCACTCATTCATTCGTCTGATTTAAAATATTTGTACGAAACCGGTAACGGTTATATGATGCCGGATGATAATTACTACGGCGACGTGCATTTTTTTATCAAATATAAGGGGGAAACCGAATCTTTTGACTGGACTTATATCGACGAAAATACTTTGCGAATTTTTGCTAGTCAGAATGGTTTTGAAGCTGAAAAAGTATTTGAAAGTGACGAAGGTGATTTTTTGATACGAATAACGAGTATCAAGTAACAATAGATTTGTGATAAGGAATTTAAAATCAATACCACCGCTGATGTTCATGTTTTTGCCAGACTTTCATCAAAATAAATCCGACCAAAGCACCCCCGACATGTGCCATATGAGCAATGGGTGTATGTAATACATTGGTCAAACCAAAAGTTAAATCCAGTAAAACCAATAGCGGAACAAAATATTTGGCTTTGATAGGATAGGGAATAAACATCAACATTAATTCGGCATTGGGGAAATAAAAAGCAAAGGCAACCAACAGACCGTAAATAGCGCCGGATGCGCCAAGCATAACGCTATAGTAAATTTCGCCCATTTCTTTAAAGTTAACATATACTTTGCCACTATTTAAAACGTTGAATATTTCTTCTTTAGGAATACCTTGCGCCATTAAAGCTTGTAAATCTTGTGTGAAAGTGTAATATTGCACACCTGTATAAAGCAAGACGGCACCTAATCCGGCTGCAAAATAGAAAACCAAAAATTTCTTCTCGCCCCAAATATGATACAGCGGAATACCGAAAGCCCAAAGTGCATACATATTAAAGGCGATATGCATCAAGTTAGCGTGCATAAACATATGGGTTACAACTTGCCAAATTTTAAACAGCGGATTGAGTGGAAAGTGCATGGCAAAAAGATTCATCATTTGTTCGGGCATTATTTGCGTTGCCAAAAACATGATGATATTAATGATGATTAGGTGCTTTATGGTATCAGGTGTTTGTCTCATTATCAGGTTTGGAAATAAAATTTTGTTAAAATTACTGCAAAGATACTAAAAACCCGTTCATTCTTTCCAAAATGATTTTTTTCTCTGTAATTTTTGTAGGATATTTGCATACAGTTTCGGATAGAAGTGTTTGGAAAATGTTATATTTCATTGAAAATCAATTTATTGAAATGTAATAATAGAACAAAATTCGAGATGGTTAATGTGATAATATAGATTTCTTAAATTTTTTTTATAAGATGCAAAAACAGATCATCAAAATATTAGCGCTGTTTTTATTGATTTCGAGTTGTCAAAATTCTAAAAAAAACAAGCCGGATATTTCTCAAAATCAAGTCAAAGATGCTGTAGTAAAGCAGGTTGCCAAAATATTTTCTTATCCCAAAGATCGTTATATAGTAACACAAGATACGGTGGCACCCAATGATACTTTTGGTAAAATACTATCTCGTTTTGATTTACCTTATAGTGATATTTATAAAATTACTCAAAAAATTAAGGATACTTTTGATGTCAAGCGAATCAAAGTCGGGCGTCCTTATGTAGTGTTGCAACAAAAAGATTCTGTGGATAGTTTGGCACGCCCTAAAGTTTTCATTTACGAGCAAGATCCCTTGCATTATACGGTGATTGATTTTCATGATTCGATACAAGTGCATTTTAAAAATAAGAAGTTTAGTACCAAACGCAAAAGCGTTGAAGTTGTTATTAATAAATCTTTGTACCAAGATATTGCCGATAAGAATTTAAGTCCGAAATTGGCTATGGAATTGAGCAATATTTATGCTTGGACGGTTGATTTCTTTCATTTAAATAAAGGCGATGCTTTTAAAGTGATTTATGACGATATTTATATAAACGATACGGTTTATGCCGGTGTCGGCAATATTTATGCTTCGGTTTTTAAATACGGTGGTAAAGATTTTTATGCTTTTCGATATGCTTTGGATTCTACAAGACAGCATTTTGATTATTTTGACGAACAAGGTCACACCTTGCGTAAGCAATTTTTAAAAGCCCCTTTAAAATTCGGACGGATCAGTTCTCGTTATAATCCGCGTAGATTTATTAAATATTATGGGCGTGTTAAGCCACACTTCGGGACGGACTTTGCGGCGCCTATCGGTACGCCTATTATGGCTACTGCCAATGGAATTGTAGTGAAGAAGGGCTATACTTCCGGTAATGGAAATTATATTAAGATTAAACATAATGCTACGTATAGCACCCAATATCTGCATATGAGCAAATTTGCCAAAGGGATACATGTAGGTAGTGTTGTCAAGCAAGGTGAAGTGATCGGTTATGTGGGTATGACCGGACATGCTTCCGGTCCGCATGTATGCTACCGTTTTTGGAAAAATGGCAAGCAGGTTGATGCTTTAAAAGAAAAAATGCCACCGGCTAAACCTATTGATAAAAAATTACTGCCGGCTTATTTGGAATTTATAAAACCGTATAAACAAAAGTTAGATAGTATTTAAAGTAAAAAGTGCGAAGTGGAAAGCGAAAAAGTACGGATTTTTTGTAAGTGGAAAGTGGTAAAGTGCGAATGAATAGAAAATAATAAAAACTCTGTGAAACTTTGTGTGTAACTCTGCGAAACACTTCGGCAAGCTCAGTGCATCGCTCTGTGGTAAAAAAATATGAAATTGAAAATCTGAAATCAGAAGTGAGATTTCTCTCCCGAAGAAAGTCGGGATAGAAATGACAAACAAAATCTAAAACCGGCATCATCAAATAACCATATCACCAAATAACCGATTAACCATATGAATTTACAAGGACAAGCTTTAATCGATTACTTAAATGCCAAAATTATTAAAAATACGCTT
The DNA here is from genome assembly GCA_026996605.1 of Flavobacteriales bacterium. Lineage (GTDB taxonomy): Bacteria > Bacteroidota > Bacteroidia > Flavobacteriales > Flavobacteriaceae > WGBX01. The sequence continues at coordinate 8,290 of JALWLE010000096.1, read as the reverse complement.
TTAGAAACTTTACAAATCAAGTTTGTAAAAGCGGAAGGCAAAACTTTGACGGCATCAATGCCGGTCAGTACCGAAGTACATCAACCTATGGGACTATTGCACGGTGGGGCTACAGCAGCTTTGGCAGAGAGTGTCGGGAGTACGGCATCGCATATTTTTGTAGATATAGAAACGCAAGAAGTTCGAGGAATTGAATTGTCTATCAATCATTTACGAAGTAAAAAGAACGGTATGATATATGCCACCGCAAAACCTATTCATATCGGTAGAACCACACATTTGTGGGAAATTATAGTCGTAGATGAATCAGAACGATTGATTGCTCATGCCAAGCTCACCAATATCGTTTTAAATAAATAAGTCTATGATGTTGAAAAATTTGATAGATATAAATAAGCCCTTTGTCATATACAAGAAGCCATATTCCGGTAAACTGAATATTTGGCAACAAAAAGACAAACAATTATATTCGTCAAATGATTTGTCGCAAAGCGGGTATTATTTTGCCCCCTACGATTTTACAAAACATCCGGTAGTGGTTTTTCCTGGTAATCAATCTGTAAAACAAGAAATCCTGATTAGGGAAATAAATGGGGATGATTTTACGCGATTGAGCATATCAGAGCCTGAAATAAGTCTGCACGAGGTAGAAGTCTATCAGGATAAAGTGGTTCAAGCGGTACAATTAATTAAGAATGGAAAATTACAAAAAATTGTGTTATCGCGGACTTTTAAAGTGTTTGCATCCGGTTTGGATAATTTTGAGGCTATGATAAAATTAATGTCTGCTTACGAACAATCCTATGTGTATTTGTGGCATCATCCTAAAGTGGGAACATGGATGGGGGCAACCCCCGAATTGCTGGCACAATATGCAAACGGACATTTTCAAACGATTGCTCTTGCCGGAACTTTGCCGTTTGATAATGAAACCCCTATCACTTGGCGTTCCAAAGAAATCAAAGAACAGCAATTTGTAACTGACTATATTGTTGATAAATTACAAAAATTCAGTTCCAATATTAAAGTTACTAAACCAACAACTGTTTATCAGGGGCATTTGGCGCATATCCGAACAGATATTTCTGCTGATATTAATCCGGCAAATTTACCTGAGATAATTCTAAATTTGCATCCTACACCGGCTGTTTGCGGTTTGCCGGTTGAAAATGCCAAAGCATATATTTTACAATTAGAGAATAGAGATAGAAAATATTATTCCGGTTTTTTAGGCGAAAAAAATAAAGAATATGCAGCACTTTATGTAAATTTGAGAAGTATGGAAGTAAAGCCGGAATTTTTAATGCTTCATGTTGGTGGTGGTATATTGAGTGATAGTATTCCGGAACAAGAATGGCTGGAAATTTTGATGAAATCTAAAGTGCTGTTATCGGTTTTGGCATAGTTTTTTAGGAGTTTAACATAAACTTAAATATTATCATAAAGCTTTTCTCAGGTTTTTTATTAATTTTGTTTCAACCTAAAAGAATCACATTTTGACTATAAAAAAAATATACATTAAACTTTCCAATTTTTTAAAAGTTCTAGCTAATACTTCTTCGCCGCGATGGGGCGTTTTGTTGATAGATATATTTTTGGTTTTAAATGCTTTTTTTATAGCCTATCTCATCAGATTTAATTTTAGTTTTCATTTTAGTAATCATCAGTTAATACCGCAATTGTTCTTAGTTGCCTTTTTAGCTTTAATAAGTTTTTTGATAACCGGTTCCTATAAAGGTATTGTACGTCATACAGGTTTAAATGATGCAATTAGTGTTACTAAATCGGCAATAATATTTACCTTATTATTGTTTTTGGTTGTTTTTTTTGTCCGAAAAACAGGTTTATTCACTTATTATAATATGCCTTTATCGGTTATAGGCATTAGCTTCTTTGTATCTATCTTTTTGTTGTTGGCTAGCCGTATTATTTATAAAGCTTTTCACCAGAAAATCTTACATCATGTTAAGTCAAAAAAGATCATAATTCACGGAGCTCATTCCGGAAAAGCTGTGTTTGATGCGATTTTAGCATCTGAAGACGTTCCATATCAAGTGATAGCTTTGGTTGATAATCGTCACCAATATCTCAATAAATCCATTCATGGCAAACCTGTTTTACATCCTGATAAAATTACATCTGACTTTTTGCAAAAAAATAAAATTGATGAGGTAATTATTAGTAAACCCGAAGCAGAATCTTTAGAATTATTAAATATTGCCAATCAATATTTGGATTTAGGATTAAAAGTTAAAACAGTGCCTTTTATCAATCAATGGATTGATAAGGAACAAATTATGATTAGTCAGATTAAGGAATTGAATATTGAAGAATTACTTAATCGTAATCCGATAAAAATTGATAATCCGGTAATAAAAAAAGATATTCAAAATAAGGTTATTTTTATTACGGGTGCTGCCGGTTCTATTGGCTCGGAGATTGCAAATCAGGTGATGCATTTCAAACCTAAACTTTTGATCTTAATCGATCAAGCGGAGTCTGCTCTGTATGATTTGCAACAGGAATTTATTAGTAAATCTTATCAAAATTTTATTCCCATTGTCGCTGATATAAGAGATGAGCATATAATGAAACGATATTTTGAAAAGTATCATCCGGATATTATTTATCATGCAGCGGCTTATAAACATGTGCCTTTGATGGAAGATAACCCGTATGAAGCCGTCAAAGTTAATGTATTAGGTAGCCAAACCATTATGGATTTGGCTGTGGCATATCAAGTGGAAAAATTTGTTATGGTGTCAACCGATAAGGCGGTTAATCCGACCAATGTGATGGGGGCTACCAAGCGCGCTGCTGAAATGTATGCTACTTGTCTGCAAAAAGATCACCATCATACTAAATTTATCATAACGCGTTTTGGTAATGTGTTGGGTTCTAACGGTTCTGTGATTCAGCTCTTTAAAAAACAACTCAAACAAGGCGGTCCGTTAACGGTAACACATAAAGAAATTACCAGATATTTTATGACGATACCTGAAGCTTGTCATTTGGTTTTAGAAGCCGGTACTATGGGTAAAGGAGGTGAAATTTTTGTATTTGATATGGGTAAACCGGTGCGAATTTTTGATTTGGCAATTAAAATGATTCAATTGTCCGGTTACAAATATCCGGATGAAATAGATATTAAAATTACCGGTTTACGACCGGGAGAAAAATTGTATGAGGAAGTATTGGGACAAAATGAAGGCGACTTACCAACGCATCATGATAAAGTAAAAATAGCTCAGATTAATGAGGTTGATTGTCAGTTGATTCTTTCTTATTTTCAAAATTTGAAAAATTATAAAAAAATGACTAACTTTGAGATAGTGAAAGTATTGAAAGAAATGATACCTGAATTTGTGTCTAATAACTCGGTATATCAAGAATTAGATGCCCATTTGTAACAAGTAGAAAATTAATAATCAGATAACTAATTATTCAAATTATAAAATATACAACTATGGAAAATCAAAAATCTTTTAATAACACTGTTTGGATGTATGCAGCCCTTTATGCTATTTTAGGTATTTTGCTTATGTTTATCAAATCACCGACCGCCAATCCGAAAGATCCATCAATGGTAATTTTGGGCTTTGTATCTCTTTTTCTGTTTATAGGTATCCCAATATTGGCAGTTTGGTATTATCGCAATCAAGGTTATACGGTTAGTTTAGGTAAAGCCGTTAAACTGGGTGTATTAATTGGGCTGTTAGGAGGTTTGATTGTTGGTATTTATACTTATATTTATTTTGCCTATATTAATCCGGATGCGGTAGATCAAGTCCTAGAAATGTCTAAAAATATGTTGAAAGAAAATGATATGTTTACTGAAGAAACACTTGAAAAACAAATGCAAATAACCAAAAAGTTTTTTATACCGGGACAGTTTATAGGGCAAATGTTCTCAGGCTTATTATATGGCGTTATCGGTGGTTTACTCGGAGGATTGTTTTTTAAAACACCGGTTGAGGAGTATTAGTATTAAGTACCAAGTGGAAGGTGTAAAAATGTGTAGAGACGCTTTGTCTAACATTTTTATATACTTTCAACATTAATTCAAAGAATATGAACACCCGGTCGTATGTTGGAACAAAAATACACTTTACCTCCGGTGCATTCAGTTAACCAAATAACGATTCACCGATTAACCAAAAAATTAACATGCAAATATCTTTAGTCATCCCCTTATTAAATGAAGCAGAGTCGTTGCCGGAGCTATACCGCTGGATTTCGGAAGTGATGCAACGGGAAGGCTATACGTATGAAATTATTTTTCTGGATGATGGCAGTACGGACAATTCGTGGCAGATTATTTCGGAGTTTGCTCAGAAAGATAATCGGGTTAAGGGTATTAAATTCAGACGCAATTACGGCAAATCCCAAGCATTAAATGCCGGTTTTAAACTGGCCAAAGGTAATGTGGTTATCACTATGGATGCCGATCTACAAGATAGCCCCGAGGAAATTTCCGGATTGTACAATATGATTATCAAAGAAAACTATGATTTGGTTTCGGGTTGGAAAAAAGTGCGGTATGATTCTAAACTTAAAAAGAATTTGCCCAGTAAATTGTTTAATTGGGCTGCCCGAAAAGTATCGGGTTTAGATTTACACGATTTTAATTGTGGCTTAAAAGCCTACAAAAATCAAGTGGTTAAAGATGTCAATGTATATGGTGAGATGCACCGTTATATTCCGTTTTTAGCCAAAAATGAAGGTTATACCAATATAGGAGAAAAGGTAGTACAACACCAAGCCCGCAAATATGGTGAGACCAAATTCGGTTCTGACCGCTTTATCAAAGGTGTTTTAGACTTGATTACACTATGGTTTTTGACCCGTTTTGCCAAACGCCCTATGCACTTGTTTGGTTCTTTGGGAATTTTAATGTTTATAATAGGCGGTTTGGCAACTTTTGCCATTTTAGGTATTAAGGCGTATAAATTATACAATCATATTCCGACCCATTTGGTAACGGACCGTCCTTGGTTTTATATAGCCTTGGCAGCCATGATTTTAGGTAGTCAGTTCTTTTTAGCCGGTTTTTTGGGTGAAATGCTATTAAACAATGATGCTCATGTCAAAAGATATAAAATTGATGAGATGCTTAATACTTGATAGAGTTTAAGCGTTTAAAAAAATTGTAAAAAAACACCCCTGAATTTTTGGGGTGTTTTTTTGTGAGATTATTTGCGTGCATCTACTTTCATGGGGGCATTATTGATCCCACCAAACCGGTTGGTCAACTGTATGAACAAAAGCATTAAGTTTGGGGTTTTTGCTCAATTCAGAAACAGGATAAATAGCGGTACGCCACCAGAGACCGTTAAGGTCAGGATTTTGATTTGCCGGTAATTCTAAACCGGGATAGACATCCGTTGAAAAATCATATCGTCTTAAATCGGTAAATACTTCCGGATTTAAAAGTAAAGCGATATATTTTTGAACCATGATGTCCTTTAATTTCAAATTTGCCGGCGTAACATCAATAGCCGGATCATTAAGGTAAGCATCTCTTAATCCAGTATTTATACCTATTTTATTCATATGAGCTTCAATTCCCATTTTATAAGCATCGTAAGCAGCTTGTGGTCCACCGGTTGATGTAGGACTTCCACCTGCAGCTAAAAATTCAGCTTCTGCTTTAAGGAAAAGAGCTTCGGCATAGCTTACCAAAACTATAGGTGAATCTTGCTTGAAATAATAGCTATTCGGATTAAATTCCGTATTGGCATCATCGCCGGTTACGGTTCTTCCTTCATTACCATTTTGAGCTCCATCAAATGTTGTAGCACCACCGTTGTCAATATAATCGTAGATACGAGGATCGTAAGCAGCTGTTGGATAAATACTACTATTCATATAATTAACTAGTTGTTCGGAAAACAATACGGATATATTACCTGTATTTGACGCCAAAACAACTGAAGTATGCCATGGGTTTTTTTGTTTTTCATTATAAAATAATTGAAAATCATCATCATTTGAAGTAAAACCGTTTTGTAAATATCCTAAAGCTTCAGTAGCGGCAGTTACAGATCCGTTTCTTTTGACTAAATGCATTGCATAACGAGCTTTTAATGTGTAAGCTAATCGCTCCCATTTACTAAGATCACCATTATATATAACATCTCCTTTAACCGCATCTAAGCCTGAGTTATCAGTATCGTTTAATTGATTGATAGCTAAATCTAACAAAGATTGTATTTCATTATACAATTCTTGTTGACTATCAATATCAGGTTGCAGGTTTTCTGAGCCAATAGAAGCTTGGTAGTAAGGGATATCTCCATAGACATCGGTTATCATTCCAAGTGTTAAGGCTTTTAAGATGTTAATAACTCCTTTATAATGTTTGGCATCTTTTTGTTCGGCTATTTCACTCATCTTTTTTAACTCAAAGAGGTTTTTTGTGTAGTACAATGACCAAGCAGAACTAATAGAAGATTCATAATGTTGATCTATACCGTGATCAAAATAAGAAGCAATATGTTGTTGTAATTGCCCTATTGAAAAAGCTTTGTTAAATTGTAAGGTTGCTGTATAATATTCAGCACTAGGTAACATCAGTTCCAGTGAAAGCTCATCTTCTGAAACTATATTGGTTGGATCGTTTACGTCGAAAAAATCTTTACAACCGGATGTCGAAACAGCCAATATTAAAGATAAGATTAAAAACTTTATATTTTTCATTTTTATTATTTTTTTTATGATTAGAAATTGAATTTAACACCAAAACTATATGTTTGAGTTAAAGGAATGTTTAGACCGGTAAAACCATAGGTGTTAGAACCGGCAGCATATTGACTTCCTTCCGGATCAAAACCTCTAAAAGGTGTCCATAATAAGAAGTTGCCACCACCAGCATTGATTTGTACTTTGTCTAAGAAGGATTTTTTTAACCATTTTTTAGGTAAAGTGTAGGTTAAAGAAACATTTCTTAATTTGACCCATGATGCATCTTGAATCAAAATTTCAGCAGCACGGTTGTAGTGACTGGAACTTCTATAATAATTCTCATCAATATAGACCGGTGTTTCATTAGGTTTCCAACCACCATTACCGTCGTCTTGTACCCCATCTAATATAACGTATTCATAGCGTAGTTCAGTTATTTTTATCGTACCGTCTCTAATAGAGTTTCGTTGTCCGGCATCGTAAGCATCTCCGCCTTTTTTATATTCTATATTAAAACTTAGATCAAAATTTTTATATTTAAAACTATTGGTAACAGAGCCTATCCAATCAGGAAAAGCATGTCCTACAATTACTTTTTCACTGGTATCAATATTGGGTAATCCATTACTGTCTATAATTCTATCACCATTTTCGTTATATTTCCATGTATAGCCATATAATGTTCCGGGTTCATCTCCTTCTTTAACCATTGATACAATTCCGGCATAACCACTATTGGCATATTCAAATGACTCTATTTGATCAGGTAAGTTTGTAACTTTTCCTTTATTAGTTGACCAGTTAATCGTTGTAGTCCAATTAAAATCGGGTTTATCAATCCAACGACCACTTAACAGAATCTCATGTCCGGTATTTTGTAAATCACCAACATTTTTCCAGATGCTTATTTTACCGGATGTATGCGACACCGGAATTGGTGCAATCAGATCAGAATTTAAATTATCATAATAGGTGTAATCAATACGAATGCGATTATCTAAAAATCTGAAGTCAAAACCAAATTCTGTTGTTCTTTGATTTTCGGGTTTTAAATTCAGATCACCTTCAGTTACATAAGGAAATACTCCACCAGCAGATCCACTATTTGAAGGATAGTTGCTTAAGCCCCATTTGGTACCTAAAATACCTTCCGGTGCATCTTTACCGACATTAGCCCATGAGAACCGTAGTTTGGCAAATGATAAGATTTTATTTTCCTTATCGATCAAATCCGTTAGTAAATAGGATACATTGACAGATGGATAAGGGAATGATCTATTCTTTTCGGGCAAAGTTGAACTCCAGTCGTTTCTACCGGTTACGGTAACAAATAATTTATCTTTATAAGCAAAATCGATTTCCCCGAAAACACCTATTCTGTTTTTACCGATGCCTTCACTGAATGTAAAAAAGTTTTCTCCGTTTGATACATTATTTAAATTAGGTAGAATCAAGGTTTCTGCTCGTTGGGTATCAATAGTCCGGTATTGTTTAGTTATTTCATTACCGGCGATAAAGGTTAATTTCATGTCTTTATTAAGCTCATAATCATAAGTTGCTAATAACAAAGAGTTTAAGGCGTTAAACTTAATATTTTGATTTACTA
>JALWLE010000095.1 GCA_026996605.1 Flavobacteriales bacterium | reverse complement strand
GAAGCCGACAAACACAAAGGTTTTGCCTTGGTGGAAATTTTACAAAATTGTGTCATTTTTAATGACGGCGCCTACAAAGATATAGCCGATAAATCGGTTAAAGAAGATGCCCAATTGGTTGTAGAACACGGCAAGCCTATGATTTTTGGCAAAAACAAAGATAAAGGTCTTATTTTAGACGGTATGAAACTCAAAGCTGTTACCATAGGCGAAAACGGAATCACTGAAGATGATATTTTGGTGCATGATGCCAAAGAAAAAGATCCGACTTTGCACTTGGCTTTAATCAATATGAAAGCGCCGGTTGTAATGGGTGTGATCAGAGCGGTTGAAGAGCCAACGCTTGAAGACCGTGAAGAAAAAGCCACGGCATATGCCAAAGAAGTTAATCCTATTAAAAGTTTTAACGACTTGCTGTTTTCAGGACAAACTTATGAAGTAAAATAGGTTAGTTAGAAGTAAAAAATAATATTTATAAAAAGCCGCTTATTTGCAAGCGGCTTTTTTATGATTATATGACTTGACACTAACATAGCATTTATGTTAATTTTTTTGTCGTATGCATTAAAATTGTATTTTTGTCGCAACCAAAATACACAACCTATGATTTTAATAGCTGATGCCGGTTCTACCAAAACGGCTTGGATGATGGTCAATAATGAGCGCATGATTATCGGAAAATTTGAATCGGGGGGACTCAATCCGACCGTTTTTGACAATGAAACGATGAGTAAAAATATCGCACGAAATAATGAAATTTTACAACACGCACATTATATCAGAGAAATACATATATATGCATCAGGCGTTGATAATCCCATAGCACGACAAAAATTAGAGAAAGTACTGTCCGGCATTTTCGATAAAGCCCATATCAATATTTATTCCGATATGTTAGCAGCAGCCCGTGCTACCGCCGGCAATGAACCCGGGTTGGTTTCTATACTCGGAACCGGTTCCAATTCATGCTACTACGACGGAAAAGAAATTGTTAAAAGTATCGGATTTATGGGCTATTTACTTATGGACGACGCATCAGGCAATTGGTTTGGCAAACAACTGCTTCGAGATTATTTTTTTAAAAAAATGCCTAAACAAATCAGACAACAATTTAAATCGGAATATAAAATAAAAACGGGCGTCGTTATTACCAATTTATATCAAAAACCGCAACCTAATACTTATTTGGCATCTTTTGCGCCTTTTATGAAAAAACATTATAAGAGTAAATATATCAAAGATTTACTGTACCGGGGATTTGAACAATTTGTAACGGAAGAACTGGCAGCGTATGACAACTATAAAGAGTTACCTTTACATTTTAATGGTTCCATAGCTTATATTTTTCAAAAAGAATTACTCGAAGTTATTGAAAAACACGATTTAAAAGCCGGAAAAATTGTTAAAAATCCTGTAGAAGAATTGGTAGATTTTCACGTATAACTCAATTAGTTTTAGTAATTTTGTCAAATTAAATTTAACGGACTTATGGAACCGAATTTATCCAGTCGTATTAAGACTTTATCTACCTCGCAAACCATTGCTATGGCAGAGCGGGCGGCAGAACTCAAAGCGGAAGGGGTTGATATCATCAGCTTGAGTTTAGGCGAACCGGATTTTGATACCCCCGATTATATAGTAGTAGCAGCTAAAAAAGCCATGGACGAACATTATTTTAAATATCCGCCTATAGTTGGTTATAAAGATGTTCGCGAAGCGATTGTGCGAAAATTAAAACGGGATAACCATTTAGAGTATGATGTCAATCAAATTGTCGTGTCTAACGGTTCCAAACAGTCAATTTTCAATGCGGCTATGGTATTGGTCAGTCCGGGAGATGAAGTCTTATTGCCGGCGCCTTATTGGGTTAGTTATTTTGAGATAACCAAATTGGTCGGTGGTATTCCGGTGCCTATCAAAACGACTATTGCCAACGATTTTAAGATCACACCCGAACAACTCGAGCAAGCCATAACACCCAAAACCAAATTGATGATTTTCAATACGCCCAGTAATCCCAGTGGCTCGGTTTATACCAAAGCCGAATTGGCAGCCTTAGGAAAAGTATTGGAAAAATATCCCAATATCTATGTTATATCAGATGAAATATACGAATATATCAATTTTACCGGCGATTTTGCCAGTTTTGCAGAAATAGACAGTATCAAAGACCGTGTCGTTACCATCAATGGTGTCTCAAAAGCCTTTGCTATGACCGGTTGGCGCGTGGGATATATGGCAGCACATCCGACTATTGCCAAAGCCTGTGCCAAAATACAAAGTCAAGTAACATCGGGGGCAAATTCCATAGCGCAAAAAGCCATTATTGCCGCTTTAGACGGTGGTAAAGAAAAAATAAAATATATGATAAATGCCTTTGACGAACGCCGTCAATTGGTCTATAAATTACTAAAAGATATCCCCGGTTTTAAGGTTAATATGCCGACCGGTGCGTTCTACTTTTTTCCCGATGTATCTGAATTTTTCGGCAAAACTTTTAAGGGTGTTACGATTAACAATGCTACGGATTTATCTATGTATTTACTCGAAGAAGCCAAAGTGGCAACCGTAACCGGTGAAGCATTCGGCAATCCCGAATGTTTGCGTTTTTCGTATGCTACAAGCAAAGAAGAACTCAAAGAAGCTTTTAGACGCGTCAAAGAAGCTTTAAAATTTTAATTCGATAAATAACTTTTCAATATTTAACATGCAACTTTAAACTAATTATGGGTATAGACGTCAAACCGTATAAAAATCAAGATACCAGTCGTAAGGAACAAGTGACCCGGATGTTTGATAATATTTCGGGTAATTATGATTTTATGAACCGACTGATGACTTTTGGTATCGATGTCAAATGGCGCAAAAAGGTTGTTAAAATGGTAGCGAACACCAAGCCCCGTAAAATTTTGGATATTGCTACCGGAACCGGCGATTTTGCCATTATGTTAGCAGAAATTAAACCGGAAAAAATTGTGGGTTTGGACATCTCTCAAGGTATGCTGGAAGTCGGAAAGAAAAAAGTAGCGGAAAAGGGGCTGAACAATTTGATAGAAATGGTGTTGGGCGATTCGGAAAACTTACCTTTTGAAGATAACAGCTTTGATGCCGTAACCGTTGGTTTCGGGGTTAGAAATTTTGAAAATTTAGACAAGGGTTTAAGCGAAATTAACCGTGTTTTACGTCCGGGCGGTATTTTTGTGGTATTGGAAACCTCACAGCCGGAAAATTTTCCGTTTAAACAAGGTTACAAGTTTTATTCAAAATATATTATTCCGTTTTTGGGACGTTTATTTTCAAAAGACAAAAATGCTTATGAATATTTGCCTGAATCGGCAGAAGCTTTTCCGTATGGGCAAGCTTTTAACAATATTTTGAAAAAAAATCAGTTTACATCAGTACAAAATTATCCGTTAATGTTTGGTGCAGCCAGCATTTACAAAGCTTTTAAATAGATATAATTCTTATAAACACAAATAAAACAAAACATTGCCAATGAAAAATAGATTTGGTCAAACTATATTAGTTATCTTATTACTAACAGGTTTTGCTCTACAAGCCCAATACACCGATGATATTCCTAAAAACCGTCCTTTTTTTGATAAAAAAACGGTTTCATGGGGGTATTATTTCGGTATGAATTTTTATGACTTTAAAATCAGCTATGACCGGCAATACGAACATATTATTCAAGAAACCCACCCGGGATTTCAAGTGGGTTTGGTCGGTAATTTGAATCTCAATCCTTGGGTGAGTATAAGAACGGAACCCGGGGTGTTTTTTACCAATAGAAAACTCATTTTTAGAAATCTGCTTACACCGAAAGACAGTATCAGGGAAATTACATCTAACTATGTTCAATTACCTTTGTCCATTAAGTTCAATACAATCCGTTACGGTAATATCCGTCCGTATATTACAGGTGGAATTATTTTTGCACACAATTTGAACTCATGGGAAGATTCCAACAATGACAATGCAGCCGGTAGGTTTAGAATGCGTACCAATGTTTGGATGTATGAAGTCGGTATCGGACTGGAAATGTATCTGTTCTATTTCAAATTTACACCGAGTATTCGCGGCGTGTTCTCGCTGCAAGACGAATTGGTCAGGGACAATGATCCCAACAGTCCTTGGACCAGCCATATCGAATATATGATGACACGCGGGGTATATATTAATCTGACTTTTGAATGATGTGTTAGTAATAAGTTAAAAGTGCCAAGTGCCAATTAGTTTCAAATAGAAATGAAGAACTATTGTATGAATGAATTATTAATTGAAAGTAAAGAATGAAGCATAATTCGCACTTTCCACTAGGCACTATTGCATTCCTCAACTAATAAAAATAACCAAACAATTATGCAAAATATACATATAAAAGAACATCTCGATTATGAAGATTTCCTAAAAAACGCTTTTCCCGATGTAGTCAAGCCCATTTATAAAAAACGTTTGTTTATCATCAATATGGCTTTTGGCGTGTTGTTTATTTTTGCCACCATTTATCTTTTTACACAGAGTGTCAAAAACGGTATTGCTTTTAAAACCATGCATTATTTTTATTTGTTTTTTGCGCTGCTTTTTCCTTTTTTGGCTTTTTATTTGATTCGAAAAGAAAAAAAGTTTTACTATGGTTTAGTTGATAAAATCAATGATTTACAAACCGAATATATTTTTACCGGTAACGATATCAAAGTTAAAAGTAAGCAAGCGGAATTGGTGTATCAAATAAATGAAATTGAGCAAGTAGAAAATTTGCCGAAATGGTTGATTTTTAAATTTAAAAATGATGAAAGAATTGCCATTTATAAACCCAATATTCCGGAAAAAGAACTTCAATTATTAATGGAAAAATTTCTGAAATATATTGTTAAAAGCATATAATGCCATTGAACTACCTGAAACAAAAAATCGGATAAGGTATAAAATTTATTATTATCTTTTATGTTCTTTTATGTCTTATATGGTTTAAAAATCTAAAATCAAATAAGTTCCTATGAAATATCAGACAATCTTAATTATTAATCAATTTTTTAGACAAATACCTAAATCTCAAAAATAACAAAAACGCTGCAGTAGTCAATCCGGTAAGCAATCCGTACCATATACCGATCGTTCCATAGATTTTACTCAAATACAAACTGATAGGAAACCCGATTAGCCAATAAGCAATTAAAGTGATAAAAAACGGATAAATCACATCTTGTAATCCCCGCAAAGCTCCTTGTAAAACGACTTGAAACCCATCGGAAATTTGGAACAAGCCGGCAACAATCAACAATTTGACTGCCAAACTGTAAACCGCCTGTGCTTCTGCTATTTTTTGCGGGTCGGTATAATTGCTGCTTAAGTAAATCCAAGGTAATTGGTGTCGAAAAGCAAATAAAATAAATGTAAAGAGCAATTCAAATAAAAAGACTTGTAAGAATATGGACGTGGCAATACGTTTCATTTCTTTAAAATCTTTGCGCCCTTTTTGGTTACCGACTCTAACCGTTGCAGCTACCCCAAATCCGATAAAGACCATAAAAGTCATCGATGCCATTTGTTGCGCAATTTGATTAGCTGCTTGGCTAACAGCCCCTAAAGTTCCGGCAATCCAGACGGTTGCAGAAAAAATACCCATTTCGAAAACGCCCTGAAATCCGGAAGGAATTCCCAAATACAAAATTCTTTGTATAATAGGTTTGGATATAAGATATCTGCCTAAATTTTTTAAATAGACTTTAGTTTCAGACATATATCTTAAGAAAAACCACAAGGCTAAAACACTGATAAATCGTGCTATAAGAGTACCATAAGCGGCACCGTAAATCCCCATTTTAGGAAATCCTAGCTTGCCGAAAACCATGCCGTAACTCAAAATTATATTGATGACATTGGCAATGATGGTCGCAATCATTGGGTAAGTTGTCAACGACATACCATCGGAAAATTGTTTAAACGCTTGAAAAATCATCACAAACAATAAAGAAATACCGACAATACGAATATAAGGAACCGCCAATTCAATCACTTCAGCCGGTTGGTGTGCCAAATATAAAATTTTGGGGATACCAAAACTAAATCCGACCATTAATATTCCCAATATGGTATTGAGTAAAAGCCCGTTCAATAAGACTCTTTTTAAGCGGGGATGTTTACCGGCACCAACTGCTTCCGAGACCAAAGGTGTAATGGCATACGAGAAGCCGATACCGAATGACATGATAAAAAAGATGGATGAATTTGCCAAAGAAACCGCAGCCAAATTAAGCGGGTCCAGTTTGCCGACAAACACATTGTCCATTAAGCCGACAAAAACGTGGCCTAAATAGCCTAACATTACCGGTGTGGCTATTTTCAGATTTTGGCGAAATTCTTTGGTGTATCTATGCAGCATCATTCTGTAAAAAGTGCGCAAAGATACGTTTATTTTTTGCTTTTATAAAATTTTAACGTGGTTTAAATTTTATTAGTAATCCTTTCCCGACCAAAAATGTTTTTTTTCATCCTTTTTGACAAGGGAGATATTTTTTTTAAGCTCATCAACCGATACAACTTTTGATAAAGCCTGGTGTTGTTCAATGGCATATGCTATTTTTTCTACAATATCGGAAATATCATCATTCTCATAATCGATAGGAAGGGGTGGTTTAATGGTTAAACGCTGGTTAATACCACGTTTTTTAATTTGCAGTCCTTTTTTGTCAAATGAGCGTCTAAAACCGTCAATTACAATAGGAATAACAATAGGCTTGTTGGTTTTAATAATATGTGCCGTACCGCGTCTTATCGGTTTAAAAGGCGTGGTGGTACCTTGTGGAAAAGTAATAACCCAACCGTCTTGAATGGCTTTACTGATATTGGTGATATCGTTAAAATTAACAGGACGTTTAACATCTTTTCCTTTAGAACGCCATGTACGCATAATAGGAATAGCACCAACATACATAAATATTCTGGGTAAGATGCCTGATGTCATGGTTTCTTTTGCAGCCACATAATAAATATTGGCCTTAGGATGAAACAAATATTTAAAACCTTTGATGTCATTTTGCCCGTTCAAAGCAGCAAAAAACACATGATACATAGCAGCTGCATCAGCAAAATAAGTTTGATGGTTAGACACGAATAACACTTGATTATCAGGTAAATAACGTAAGAGTTCCATCCCTTCTATCTGCAATTCGTTAAAACCTTTATAACGACGCTTCGAGATTATCCCGAAAATGAACATCACTATTTTTTTAATGAAAATTATATTACCGAAAATATCTTTTTTAAACATAGTCAAAACTTCATATTGAGTCAATCGTAATTTCAAAGGTACGATTTTTTTGTAAAGATATAATTTGATTCTATTTTTTAACATTCATTTTTGCCGATTTATTTTGTAATTTTAGCCGATAAAACATATTTTTATGAAGTTACCCGAATACCTTATTGCCGACAACTCCGAATTGCAAGATGATATTTTTGTCTTACATACCGGTTTTCCGAGATTTATCATCAATATAGCTACCGACGATATAGAATGGTTAGATAAATTTACCGAACAAGATGCCAAAGAAAACGCCGATGTCATTGAAGCAGTAGTCAAAGGGGCTTATGATTTTTTTGATGAAGAGATGAAGCGTTACGAAACTTAAAAAATACTATAAACATATAAAAAGTAACTTTATGTTTTAAAAAAAACAAAATTTTATGAAGCCCAAACCTAAAAAACTCTTACAAAATTATTTAAACCGTGACAGTCGTATGCGTGATATATATCACGATATGAGTAAGTTTAAAGTAAAAGAAATTTTATTGGTATCTAATTTATATGATGCTTTTTCAATCAATAAAGAAGGGCGTTTTTCTGAAATAATGTTGTATGATTACGGTAAACTTAATTTGACATCACTACCGAGAATCACCGGTGTTTATTCTACCGAAGAAACACTTGAACAACTCGAACAGAAAGATATTGATATGGTTGTGATTACGGTTGGTTTTAACAAACAACGCCCGCTAAAAATCATCAAAAAAATCAAAGAACGATATCCGGACCTGCCTATTTTTATCTTATTGAACAATACGCATCATATCAAATTCCTCGAAAAACAAAAAGAAAGTTTGGGCTATGATAAAATTTTTGTTTGGGACGGCGAATCAAGGATATTTTTTGCGATGATTAAATATCTTGAAGATAAAATGAATGCCGAAAATGACAGTAAATTGGCATCGGTTCGTATGATTTTGGTCGTAGAAGACAATCCTATTTATTATTCTAATTATCTCAACAAACTTTATCGTATCGTCTTTAAACAGACCAATAAAATTATTGATGAAATAAAGATGGACAAACTCTATAAGGTTTTAAAACTACGAGCGCGTCCTAAAATTTTGTTGGCAACTAATTATGAAGAAGCCATGGAACTTTTCAACAAGTTCAAAAACAATATTTTTGTAGTGATTACCGATGTGCAATTTCCAAAAAATGGTAAAATTGAATCTAATTCGGGATTTCAGCTTATTGATGAAGTGAGAAAAGTCAAAGAGAATATGCCTGTTATTGTATTATCATCCGATAAAAAACAAAAACATGTGGCTGATGAAAAATGCTTGACATTTATCGATAAAAATGATGAAGATTTATATCAAAAACTGATTTATCAAGTTACACAGAAAATAGGATTTGGCGATTTTGTATTCAGGGACCGTAACGGTAAAGAAATAGAACGAGCAGCAAGCCTTAAACAATTTGAAAGAATCATACAACGCATACCGCAAGAAAGTATTGATTTTCATGCCAAGCGCGATGATTTTTCACTTTGGCTCATGGCACGGTCTGAAATTCAACTGGCAAAAATTTTGGAAGCCAAAAAGGTGCATCATTTTAAAGATAAAGAAGAAATACGCTCATATATTTTAAAAATGCTCAAAGCCTATCGCGATGAAAAACCGCAAGGAAAAGTCGTACCATGGGAAGATACCGATTGTAGCGATGATAAGAATATTTTCTTACTATCAGACGGAGCTTATGGCGGAAAAGGACGTGGTTTGGCATTTATTAATTCATTGTTGCATAAAACCGAATTGGCAAACCATATCAAAGGTTTAAAAATCAAAATGCCGCGTACGGCAATTATTGGTGCTAATGAATTTGATCGTTTTATTGAAGAGAATAAATTGCAACGTCTCAAAGATCTGAATTTGCCGGATGAAGAGCTTAACAAACGTTTTTTAAAAGCCCGATTGTCTAATGAATTGGTCCAAAAACTCGACCGGTTACTCGATTGTTATAAAAAACCCTTGGCAGTGCGCTCATCAGGTTTGTTTGAAGACAGTTTGACCCAACCTTTTGCCGGTATTTTTGAGACCTATATCATTCCGAATAACCACCACGATAAAAATCAACGCTTACAACAACTGATTGATGCCATAAAATTAGTTTACGCCTCAACTTACTCCAATGTAGCAATCAATTATTCTCGGGCATTGGATCATAAATTAGGTGATGAAAAAATGTCTGTTGTAATACAAGAATTGGTAGGGCGCGAACATCAGGGTTTGTATTATCCGGATATCAGTGGTGTCGCACAATCATACAATTATTATCCATTTGCGTCTATGAAACCTCGCGATGGATTTGCCGTAATAGCCATAGGTTTAGGTTCTTACGTTGTAGAAGGCGAACGTGCTTATCGTTTTGCACCAAAATATCCCAAAATTCAATTAAATTCTCTCCAAGATCAAATCAAACAAAGTCAAAGTTATTTCTATGCAGTTGATTTAAACAACCAAAATATCAATCTGCTCAATGGTCCTTATTCAGCTATAAAAAAAGTCGATTTGTATGATGCTATTTCACATGGTACTTTAACGCACTTAGTTTCTACTTATGACTATAACAATGATATGATGTATCCGGGGGTTGATGAAAATGGGGTTTTGGTAACTAATTTTGCCAGTATTTTGCAAAATGAATATATTCCGTTGCCACAAATGATACAAGACGTCCTTGACAATCTCAAGCAAGCCTTTGATACGCCGGTTGAGATAGAATTTGCCGTAGATTTAACACCCGATGAAGACGGGGATGCAACTTTTTATATCTTGCAAGTTAAACCCTTGTTAATGCCTTCAGAAGATTATTCTTTTAAACCGGAAGAATTAGATAAAGACAATCTGATTTTATATGCCGAAAAAAGTATGGGTAACGGTATGATTAATACCATTCGCGATATTATTTTTGTAAAAAATGAAGAGTTTGACAAAACCGACACAGTTACTATGGCGGAAGAAGTGGACAAATTGAATACCAAATTTAATAACAAAAAATATATTTTGATAGGTCCGGGGCGTTGGGGTACTAGAGACCGATTTATTGGTATTCCGGTCAATTGGACACAAATATCCAATGCCAAAGTTATTGTTGAAACCAGTTTGGAAGGTTATCCGCTCGATGCATCATCGGGGTCACACTTCTTCCATAATTTAACCACAATGAATATCGCTTATTTTTCGGTTTTTTTAGATAAAAATCCGGATGCCATTAATTACGACTTATTAAACAGCGCCGAACTCATCGAAGAAACTAAATATTTTAAGCATGTCAGATTTTCTAATCCGGTTAAAGTCATTATTGACGGTAAAAAACGGCGGGGTGCCGTCTTGAGACAACCGCAACTTGATAATCGTAGAGACGATTAGAACCAACGGTTTTTTACCGTATTGTAGTCGATATAATAAGTCATTTTCAAGATAAAGGTATTGCGTAGCGGTTGTGATAACAGATTATCGATATTATCATTGAACCCGATTTGGGCATTAGAGTCATAATTTAGCAATGAATTACGATATAATAATGACATATTGCTTCCGGGGGCAAATTCCCAAGTATAACCGAGATCCATATTCCAGACATTATAGTTGATGTCTTTGTTTTCGTTATAATTATCAATTTTTGTTAAAGTACCATCGTCGTTTAACTTGTAGAATTTATCGTAATAAACCGGAGCCCAATAGTAACGCAAATTCAGATTAACAGCCGATTTGGTACTAAAAAAATAGTTAACTCCCAAGCTGTTAGTTAAAGTGCGTTGTTGCCGGTTACCAAATATGATTTGATTGTCTGAAAAATCGACATATCCTTTGCCGTTATTCATTTGTTCCAATTTGAATTGGTAATTGATATGAAAACGGTTACTCATTCGAAAACGGGGGAAAACTCCAAAACTATAATAATTTTGCGGATCGTTAAATTTGGTAAAACGGGCTATTTTGACATCACCGGCAAATCTTTTGCGATAATCCGATGATACAAATGCCCAAAAACCGCCGTGCGCTTTATCGAGAAAAAACCGTCCGGGCGTTCTCGGTTCGTAGTAATCGTGAGCATCGGTTATGTACTCCAATCCGAAACCGTAACTCAAATATTTTTTGTTAGTAAAAAAACCTTTTAATTCAAAATCATTTTGTACTTTTTGTAAGTTTTCGTATAAGTGGTCAAATCCGGCACCAAAACTAATGTGTAAAGCGTTAAAATGCTTGGTGGGTTTTAAGATACTGTATGAATATCTGACATCAAAATTGGCATAATTATTATGACGGTTAAATCCCATATCGTTACTGTCATAAAAAGGGTCCATTACTCTGACAAGCGCCCGAAGTTTATGTGCTTTCAGCTTTTTGGAAGCTTCTAAAATATATTTAAAGCCTTTGGTATATTGCTCTTGTTCATTAATCAAACTCATGGCTGTTACCGCTATGATTTTCAAAGTATTATCTTGAGCGTAGAGATGAGCGGACAAACCCGTTACATTGGCATCTCTAAAACTCCCTTGTCTAATCACATTGGTATTAATCAAGCTGACCGTAGAATTGCCTTTAAAATTGTAATCCATTACAAAAATATTGTAATTGGCATAAGGTTCGGTTACAATTAGCCGTTCCTCACCGGTTTGTTCATTTTTGACAGTGGCTTCGGTTTCGTTGGTGATGGCATTAAAAAAGCCAATGCCCAAACCGTTTTTACTGCGTCCTGATATTTTTAAAGCATTAATCAATTGTACTTTTTCAGGATTATCAATAACCGTTTCTTCATCTTTAAGTTGATATGCGACATCATAATATCCGGAAGGCGTTCCTCCGATACGACGCGAATAAAATAAGCGCGCTTTGTTAAACAAATCAAAACCTTCGGTAAAAAATTGGCGTTTCTCTTGATAATATTGTTCAAATGGTCCCAAATTGAGCTGAAGTTCATCATAAGGCGTATCACTGAAATCGGGGATCAACGTAGCATCTAAAGTATAGCTCTCGCTCAAACCGTACTTTAAATCCATACCAAAGCCGAAATCTGTTTGGTTTTGACCGTCAAAACGGTTGTGTACAACTGATGTATAGGGATATAAACTCAAGCGAACCGGTGGTTTTAAATTATTTAAATTAGTTAATCTACCCAAAAATTGCACCATATCACCGCTTTTGGTTTTATCGATATAAGTCCATGAATAATCTTCACGGATACGGTCAATATGTCTTAAAAATCCGATTGACCATGTTTGAACGGGTTCATTTTGAAAGCGCAGAGCTGAATATGGAATAGCCATTTCTACCAACCAGCCGTCTTTGGTAATAGACACTTCTGATTTCCACACCGCATTCCACGACAAATCCTTTCCTTTGGGGTCATTGCCGTCCAATTGCGAGCCGGATGCGTAAACTGCAAAAAGATAATTGTTATTGGGGGTTGAAAACGGATTGATAATAACCGAAAACTGATCGGCTTGTATGGTTTGGTCACGCAATCCGAAAATACGGGTGATTTTTTCAGGGTTAGGGTCTTTCATCAAAGCCAATATATACAATCCGGCATCATCATAAACTACTCTCACTTTGGTATCAAATTCTTTGGGTAATGGATTACCATCGCCGGGCTTAAACATATAAAAACCGGTTGCTTCTTTGGCTTTTTGCCATTGCGGGTCATTGGCAATACCGTCTATTTTTGGTGCTTTTTGTACCCTTACGGCTTGTAGTGTTTTTATATTTGTTTTTTGAGCTTGAGCATAAAATGCGCCGGATAATAACAGGATTATAAAGTGTATATAAGAAAAGTTACTTGTCATAAATTGGCATTATTTTCAATACAAATATGCTAATAATCCAACGGATTTATGCTGTCTTTAAGAAAAGTTTATGATTTTGAAAATAAACGTATTTTTTTTGCTATTTTTGTACGTGTAATTGTAAAACGTATTTTGCTATGAACAAAAAATTAACTTTAAGTATAGAAGAATCTATTATTAAAAAAGCAAAATTGTACGCTAAGAAAAAAGGACAAAGTGTCTCTGATATCATTGAAAATTATCTTAAAACCATTACAAGCGATCAGGATACGATTATGGACATTTCACCTACTGTTAAGTCTTTAAAAGGTAGTTTTAAAGCGCCGGAAAATTTTGATTATAAAAAAGAATTGACAGAAGCATTATCAAAAAAATATTTGAAATGAGAAAGATATTAATTGATTCGGACGTTATACTCGACTTATTTTTTGATAGAAAACCTTTTTCTGATGATGCTGCTTTTATTTTGGGACTTTGTGAACAAAATCAATTGACAGCTTATGTTACACCGGTCATCATTAGTAATATTTATTATTTGCTACATAAAACTGCCGGACATCAAAAGGTAATAGAAAAATTACAAAAATTACTGACTTTGGTTGATGTATTATCAATGGACAAAAAGGTTGTTTTAAATGCATTAAATTCAGACTTTAAAGATTTTGAAGATGCTCTGCAGAATTTTGCTGCAGAAAACAGCCGGAATATTGACGTTATTGTAACCCGAAATATAAAAGATTACAAAAAGAGTAATTTGGGTGTTATGACACCTGCAATGTTTATTAAAGTTTTTGATAAATAGGGGATGCTAAAAAACACTTAATAATTCGACCTAAACAATCTTTTGCATCATACCATCTAAACCCGTATTTTTGATGCTCAAATTATAAGTATGCTCAATATTTCGAAACTTACCATACGTCTTGGTGGCAATGATATTATTAGAAATGTCAACTTTCAATTAAATCCGGGAAATAGAGCCGGTTTGATTGGTCGCAATGGTGTGGGCAAATCGACTTTACTCAAAGCCATTAACGGAGATATTATTCCGGCAGAAGGACAAATTGATATTCTAAAAGGGTATAAAATCGGCTATTTAAAACAAGATATCGATTTTGAAGGCGGTACTACGGTTTTGGAAGAGACTTATAAAGCTTTTGACGACATCAAACGTATTGAAAATACTATTAGCCGCTTGGAAAATGAGTTGGCGGAACGTACGGATTTTGAAAGCGATAATTATATGCAGTTACTCGACGAGTACCATCATTTACAAGAGCAATTTCAACTAACAGGCGGTTACCAATATAAAGGTAAAACCGAAAAAGTGTTAAAGGGCTTAGGTTTTACCGATGCCGATTTTCAAAAACCGGTAGAAACCTTTTCGGGTGGATGGCGCATGCGGATTGAATTGGCAAAAATTCTACTGCAAAACAACGATATTCTGCTACTCGATGAGCCGACCAACCATTTGGATATCGAAAGCATATTGTGGTTTGAAAATTTTTTAAAGAACTATAAAGGCATATTGTTATTGGTATCGCACGACCAGATGTTTCTCGATAATGTGACCAATCGGACTATCGAATTAACCAAAAACAAAACCTATGATTTTCCGAAACCCTATTCGCAATTTTTAAAAATAAAAGCCGAATTAATTGAAAAACAGCAACAAGCTGCCAAAAATCAAGAAAAAGAAATCAAAGAAACCGAACGACTGATTGAAAAATTTCGTTACAAAGCCACCAAAGCCAGTTTTGCCCAATCGCTGATTAAGAAACTGGAAAAAATGGAACGTATAGAAGTCGATGCGGTTGATAATCAAACCATGAATATTCGTTTTCCGGTCGGCAAGCCTTCGGGAAAAATAGTTTTTGAAATAGAACAACTCTATAAAAGTTACGGAAATAAAGAAGTTTTAAAAGACATCAATCTGATTATCTCCAAAGGCGAACGCTTGGCGTTTGTCGGACAAAACGGTGCCGGAAAAACTACATTGGCTAAAATTTTGGTTGGCGAACTGCAAGCAAGCAGTGGACTTGTCAAAACCGGACATAATGTACAAATCGGTTATTTTGCACAAAATCAGTCGGAGTATCTCAATCCGGACTTAACGGTACTGGAAACACTCGAAGCTGCTTCCGATGATACCAATCGTACCAAAGTTCGAGATATTTTGGGAGCTTTTTTATTTTCAGGTGACGATGTACACAAAAAAGCCGGTGTACTGTCCGGTGGCGAACGCAACCGCTTGGCATTGGCAGTGATGATGATGCAACCCTTCAATGTCTTGATTATGGACGAGCCGACCAACCACTTGGATATGCATTCCAAAGACGTTTTACAGCAAGCCCTTTTAAGCTTTGACGGGACACTGATTGTGGTTTCTCACGACCGGCATTTTTTGCAGGGCTTGTCTGATAAAACTATTGAATTTAAAGATAAAAACATCAAGGTACATCTCGGTGATATTGATTATTTCTTGCAAGAACGTCAAGCCGAAAATTTTAGAACCATTGAACTGCAAAAAAACACATCGGTATCACAAGATAAAAAACAAAAAGTCAATACTTACGAACAACGCAAAGCCAATAGAAAGCAACAAAAGCAACTCAAAAACCGGCTGGGTAAAATAGAACAAGAAATAGAACAACAAGAACAGGCGATTACTGAAATGGAAACACAATTATCCGCTCCAAATCCACCGGCTGACCCCGATTTTTTCAATACTTATACAGCAGCCCAAAACCGCTTAGATAATTTGATGAGTGAATGGGAACAATTACATACGGAATTGGATAGTATAAGTGACACCAAATAACCCCCTATCCCGACGTACGTCGGGAGGACAGGCAAATAACCGATTAACCAAATAACCAACTTACCTAGCCGGATGATTTTTTAACCAAGTTTCAATATCTTCTACTAAATAAGGTTTAGCAATAACTTCTCCTTGTTTATTTAAAATAAAAAAGGTAGGAGTCGCATGAACGCCGTAAGTTTTAACAATAGGATTTTGCCATTTTTTGAGTTTTAATCCATGGTAATAATCGGGGTAATTTTGTTGTTCCACACTCCAAGGATATTTTTCATATTCCAAGGCGATGGCAATCACATTGAAATCTTTTCTTTTTTGCATCATTTTCTTAACAATGGGCATGGCGTGTAAACAGTGCGAACAAGTAGCACTCCAAAATATTAACAAAGTGTAAGGCTTTTTGGGTACTATTTTCGATAATTGATGTTTTTTGTTTAAAAAATCCGTAAAATTAAAATCCGGTGCTTTTTCACCAACCGTAATTCCGACTTGGTCTAAAATACTTTTTATATTAATATGGTTTTTATCCTTTTCGGGCATTTTTTTGATGTATTTTTCTATCAACATTTTGGTGACACGCCCATCGACATTGATAAACGAATTGGTCAATGAAATAATCACATTATTTCGGTAAGTTTGATTATCAATTTTGGAAACAACATTTTCAATACGTTTTAGATATTCCAAATGTTTGGTTTTCGGTTCTTTGGGTGGGTCAATCTCAAACACGTATGTATTGATTTTATCGATAAGAATATTAGACCGCTGCAAATCAGTATCGTTAAAATCCAAACCGGTCAAATAGTGTGTTTTTTTATCTTTCCAATAAGCAGTTTTAGCCAAATTGATATCAGGATAATATTCAGCCATTGCCCTGATATATTTTTGTGCCAGCAAGCCTTCTGATTTTTTTAAATAATTGATTTGTAATTGGTTAAGTAAGTATTTTTGTTGTTCAAAAGTTCTTTTATCTGCTTCGGATAATTTATCTGAATTAAATTTCTTCTCCAACTCATTTAATTTTGCCACCCATTGCTGATGCTTGCCGGCAAAAGGCAAGAAAACCTTGTTTTCTTTAGAGCGACGTATCAAAATCTTATTATGTTGTTTAGGAAAAACTTCCAATTCTATAGGCTCATGATTGTAAACAAAATATACAAAATTTTGGCTGTCCATATCATACATCAACAGATACATACCGGTTTTTAAATTTTGCATTTTATATACAAAAGCACTGTCTTTATTTTGTTGTTTGTTATCAATATATTCTTGTCTGACATTTTTAAGTTGATATAATACTGTCCACGGATATTGCTTTGTCGGATGTAGTTTAACTGTCAAGGTATCTTGAGCAAAAACTATTTGTCCGGTAAGAATCAGCGCCAAAAGAAAAGAAATTTGTTTCATTTTATATATTTTTTTTAAAACAACATACAAATATTGTACCTATTTTTGATAACATGGTTATTTGATTGTCGGGGCTTCGGCACATCCCGACCAAAGTTGAAAAACTCAGCCACCTTTGTTTCTGCTATGTAGGTCGCTGACTGTTCCGATGACGAAGGAAGCTGGATGTATAGATGCGCACTCTGCACTTTATAACTTTCTACTTTCAGCTAATTTATAAGCTTGCAACGTATTTTTGAGCAACATGACAATAGTCATGGGACCAACCCCACCCGGAACCGGCGTTATATAAGATGCTTTTTTAATTATATTTTCAAAATCGGCATCTCCAACCAATCTATAACCGCGTTTGGTATTTGGGTCATCAATACTATTGATACCGGCATCAATAACAACGACTCCTTCCTTAACCATATCAGCAGTTAAAAAATGGGCTTTGCCTAATGCCGTAACGATGATATCGGCTTGTTGTGCCAATTGTTTGATATTTTTAGTATGACTATGTGCTACGGTAACCGTAGCATTACCGCCATTTCGTTTTTGGCTCATTAAAATACTCAAAGGACGCCCTACAATCAAGCTTCGTCCGATAATTAGAACATTTTTACCCGAAGTTTCAATATTATAACGTTTTATTAATTCCATAATGCCGTAGGGTGTCGCCGGTAGAAAACCGGATAATTGCACCAGCATTTTTCCTAAATTAACCGGATGAAAACCATCGACATCTTTATCGGGTTCAATAGCCATAATGATCTTTTGCTCATTAATATGTGCCGGTAATGGCAATTGTATAATATAGCCATCTACGCTCTCATCACGATTGAGTTCATCAACGGTTTTGAGCAAATCAGCTTCACTGATATTTTCATCAAAATGTAAAAGTGTAGATTTAAATCCAACTTTTTTAGATAGTCGTTCTTTATTACCGATATAAGCCAAACTCGCAGGATCATTACCGACCAAGACCGCTACCAAATGCGGCGGACGTTTACCTTGTTTGACCAATTCAGATACTTCACCTTTAATCTCTTCACGAATATCAGCTGCTGTTTGTTTACCGTCGATAATTGTCATAGACTTATTTTTCTTATTTCAACTAATCTGATAATTATATGATTGATCATCATCTATTTTTTTTGTTAGACCTAACAGATTTTTAAAACCTATCAGGTCTTTATATCTTTATATCTTCTTATCTAATAGGTTTTGCCAATCTAACAGTCTTGTATATTATATTAAAAGCTATTGCAGATAACTTGCACTTAGCACTTCGGTTACTGAGCTAGCCGAAGTATCTACTTAGTACTTTCTGCTTAATTATCTCATTCCTTTAAACATATTCATCATGGCTTTACCTTTACCGCCTTGCATCATCTTCATCATTTTTGCCATTTGATTAAATTGTTTGAGCAATTGGTTAACTTCGGTAACGCTGCTTCCGGAGCCTTTGGCGATTCGTTTTTTACGACTACTGTTAATAATAGCCGGATTACGACGTTCTGCAGGTGTCATTGAGTAGATAATTGCTTCTATACCTTTAAAAGCATCATCATCAATATCAATGCCTTTCATGGCTTTTCCCATGCCGGGGATCATACCCATCAAATCTTTGATGTTCCCCATCTTTTTGATTTGTTGAATTTGCTTGAGAAAATCGTCAAAACCAAATTGATTTTTGGCTATTTTCTTTTGCAGTTTACGCGCTTCTTCTTCATCAAA
The DNA here is from genome assembly GCA_026996605.1 of Flavobacteriales bacterium. GTDB lineage: Bacteria > Bacteroidota > Bacteroidia > Flavobacteriales > Flavobacteriaceae > WGBX01. Next base: position 23,102 of record JALWLE010000095.1, on the reverse strand, counting down.
CTGTTCTTGCGCCCGTTCTACCAACGAAATGACATCTCCCATTCCGAGAATACGGTCTGCCATACGGTCGGGATGAAAAACATCGATATCGGTCATTTTTTCACCAGTACCGATAAACTTAATAGGTTTGTTAACAACAGATTTAATAGAAAGCGCCGCACCACCACGAGCATCCCCATCGAGCTTGGTTAATATAACTCCTTCAAAATCAAGCCTGTCGTTAAAAGCTTTGGCTGTGTTGACGGCATCTTGCCCTGTCATCGCATCAACTACAAACAAAGTTTCTTGCGGTTTGACGGCTTGATGAATAGCTGCAATTTCATTCATCATGTCTTCATCGACCGCCAAACGTCCTGCCGTATCTATTATGATGACATTTTTACCGTTTTTCTTGGCATATGCTATCGCATTTTTAGCTATTTCAACCGGATTTTTATTGTCCGGTTCGGTATAAACATCAACACCTATTTGTTCGCCGACCACTTTTAACTGGTCTATAGCAGCTGGTCGATAGACATCGGCAGCAACCAATAAGGGTTGTTTTGTTTTTTTGGTTTTGAGCCAATTGGCCAGTTTACCCGAAAAAGTCGTTTTACCGGAACCTTGCAAACCTGCCATTAAAATAACCGTGGGGCTTCCGGTCAAATTAAGTCCTTCGGCTTGTCCGCCCATGAGTTCTGTCAATTCGTCTTTTACGATTTTGACCATTAACTGTCCGGGTTTTAAAGCCGTCAATACATTTTGTCCTAAAGCTTTTTCTTTGACACGGTTGGTAAACTGTTTGGCTATTTTATAATTGACATCGGCATCGAGTAATGCACGGCGCACTTCTTTCATGGTTTCGGCAACATTGACTTCCGTAATACGTCCGTGTCCCTTTAGTACGTGTAGTGCTTTATCTAATTTTGAACTTAAATTATCAAACATAATTTTAGGTATTTTTTTAACTTTTGCAAATATACGAGTTTTTACGACTTGAATTTTTGTTTTTTATTGATGAATGAGGAATTGCTGAGATGATGAAATGATGAAAGGTCGCTGAGTGTCCCGATGACAAAGAAATCGGGATGTGCCGAAGCGACCTGTTTTATAAGAAATTGATGAATTGCGGAATGATGATTTTAGTAAATAATAAGGTTGACTGGTTATAGGTTGGCTATAAAAGTCAACAAAAATATGAACGAGGTATTTTACTATTCAAAAAATATTGTAATTTTGATGCAAAACAAGTACTATCTACAATGAAAATAAGAAAATATGCCGCTATTGACATTGGCTCTAACGCTGTTCGGTTATTAATTAGCAATATAATTGAAAACGGGAAGAAGGTCAAGTTTAAAAAAGTTTCTCTGGTGCGGGTACCAATCCGTCTGGGAGCTGATGTTTTTGTAACCGGCAAAATTTCTGAACGCAATAAACGCCGATTAATTGATGCTATGATAGGATTTAAATATCTAATGAAAGCACACGAAATTGAGCGGTATATGGCAGCGGCAACTTCTGCTATGCGCGAAGCCGAAAACGGCAAAAAAATTGTAGAAGAGATTAAGAAACATACCGGTATCAATATTCAAATTATAGACGGTTCCAAAGAGGCCGAATTGATAGCCAGTACCGATTTGGAAGATTTGATCGAACGAGACCGCACCTATTTATATGTCGATGTTGGTGGGGGATCTACAGAATTCAGTATTTTTCACAATGGCAAAAAAACCGATTCAAAATCTTTTAAATTGGGTACGGTCAGATTGTTGAAAAATATGGTAGATAAAAGTCAATGGAATAAAGCAGAACAATGGGTTAAAAGCCATACGAAAAAATATGATAAAGTCTATTTGATTGGATCCGGAGGTAATATCAACAAATTGTTTAAAATGTCCGGTAAGATTCCCGGCGCACCTTTGTCAAAAGTCTTTTTAGATGCTCAATACAAATTTTTAAAATCCATGCCATACAAAGACCGGATAAAAGAACTCGATATGAACCCCGACCGTGCCGACGTGATTATTCCGGCTGCTAAAATCTATAGGCGTGCGATGCAATGGAGTGGTGCTGAAAAAATTTATGTGCCCAAAATCGGCTTGGCTGACGGTATTGTTAAGTATTTGTATCAGCAAGATACCGATTGATAATACTAAATTTCCAAAATAAATATAGAAGTTATAAATTTATAAAAAAAGCGGACATAAAAAGCCCGCTTTTAACATTAACCATAAAGTAAACTTTATTTTTTGTGTGCCAGATAATCGGCAACTCCTTCAAAAGTCGGTTTAAGAGCATCTTGACCTTCTTCCCAGTTGGCTGGACAAACTTCGCCGTATTTTTGCAAGTGAGTTAAGGCATCAATCAATCTTAAGACCTCTTTGACACTACGTCCCAATCCTAAGTTGTTGACCAATTCGTGTTGTACAACACCATCTTCGTCAATTAAATACAAACCACGAAATGCAACAGGTTCGCCTTCAAATGCCATTTCGCCATCTTCGTCAATGACGTATTCACCACCTAAAACATTGTATTTCATTGAAATGGTTTTGTCTAAATCGGCAACTAACGGATACTTAACACCTTGAATACCTCCTTTGTCTTGTGGAGTATTTAACCATGCCCAATGCGAAAATTGCGAATCGATAGAACAACCTACAACCACAGTATTACGTTTTTCAAACTCGTCCATTTGCTCTTGAAAAGCAATGATTTCAGTGGGACAAACAAAAGTAAAATCTAAAGGATAGAAAAAGAATACAATTTTTTTTCCTTTAAATTGTTCTAATGAAAAATCTTCTTGAAATTCGCCGCCGTTTACAACAGCTACAGCTTTAAAATCAGGGGCTTTTTTTCCTACTAAACTCATAATTATTTTTTTTTAATTTTTTTTGTTATGACAAAAATACGTTTATTTTTAAGTCAAAAAATTTATGTTTATAAAATAATTTTATCAATCAATAGGGTTTTATTATGATAGGAGCTAATTTATTATCTTAAGGATCACTTTTTATTTTCAAATTTATATTTGCGTTTGGCTTCATCTCGTACCATTTTATAAGTTTTATGTTCTCCGATGAAATATGGTAGATAGATATTGAAATATAATTTTTCTTTTGGCAAAGATGTCATTCTTTTATTATCTTTTGATACCGGTTTAATCAGTAAAACATCAAAGGGCATTTGATTATGGTAGCGGACTTCTTGTCTAATCAATTCTAAATCTTTCTGATTTAAAATCAAATATTCATCACTGACAATTCTGACTATAAAAGCTTTTTGAAAATCCTTACCGGTTCCACTATATAATGGGATACGTATCAAATCGCCATATTTTTTGTAATATAATTTAGATTTTTGTCGCAGACCGATTTTTTTGTGAGCATAGCCCAACAATAAATATAGCCGACTGTTTAACGGATAAACTTGTATTAACTTTTCACCTTCTTTTATAGCATTTTGAAAATCAAATTTAGCCATTTGCTTAGCAACACGTTCCACAGCTTTATCTTCTTGAACAGGGTTATAATTTTTCATAAAAACACTGCCATAGTATAATAGCATCAACTCATCTTCTTTTATTTTTTCAGGTTGTTTAAGCCAAAGATTTTTGAGGTGTTCAAAATATTTAGGATGCTTTTGTACTAAAGTTTTTAAAGTGTCAATAGGTAGTCCGTAAATGTCTAAATGTTTTTTTTGAGCCGAAACTATCATAGAAGAAACGGATACAATAGCAAAGAAAATTAACTTTTTCATAAATGTTCACTTAAATTTTGTTCGAAATTAAAAATAAAATTTTATTTTTAACCCAATTAATTCAAAAGCTATGCAAAAACTATTCCTCATAAGTTTATTAAGTATATTATTTTTTTCTTGTAAGCAAAATAATAGATTAATTCAACCACAGCAACATTTGATTGCCGATACCGCTATGGTTGTTTCGGCGCATCCGTTAGCATCTAAAATTGGTATTAAAATTTTAAAACAAGGTGGTAACGCCGTGGATGCTATGGTAGCAACTAATTTTGCTTTGGCAGTAGTTTATCCGCGTGCCGGTAATTTGGGTGGTGGTGGTTTTATGATTATTCGAACACCCGAAGGCGAAGCAACAGCTGTCGATTATCGTGAGACGGCACCTCTTAAAGCTCATAAAGATTTATATCTCGATAAAAACGGCAATGTGATTGAGGGCTTAAGTAGCAATGGTGGCTTAGCAGTTGGTGTACCGGGTACGGTAGCAGGCTTGTATGCTGCTTGGCAAAAATACGGGCAACTCAAAGATTGGTCAAAATTGGTACAACCCGCTATTGAATTGGCACAAAAAGGCTTTCCGGTTTCAGAAAGCGAAGCACACCGGCTCAATAAATTTCATGATGATTTTTTAAAATGGAACCCTGATAATAAAACTTTTATTAAAGAACGTTGGCTCAAAGGGGACATCTTGATACAACCGCAACTGGCTAAAACTTTACAATTAATAGCCAAACAAGGGGCTAAAGCTTTTTATGAAGGACCGGTAGCACAAGCCATAGTCGATAAAGTTACCAAAAGCGGTGGTATCATTAAATTAGAAGATTTAAAAAACTATACAGCTAAATTTAGAAAACCGGTAATTGTTCCGTATAAGAATTATGAAGTGATTTCTATGCCACTGCCATCAAGTGGTGGTATTGCTTTAGGACAGTTGCTTAAAATAGTTTCGCAATATCCCATCAAACAGTGGGGATTTCATTCTTATAAAACCACACATGTAATGGTTGAAGCTGAAAAACGGGTTTATGCCGATCGTGCTCAATATTTGGGTGACAGTGATTTTTATCCCGTACCTATTGACACCCTTCTAGACGATACTTATTTGCAACAACGTATGGCAGATTTTGATATGTACAAAGCTACACCTGCCAATCATATTTTTGCCGGCAAATTTGAACTGCATAAAGAAAGTTTTGAGACCACACATATTTCTATTATTGATAAAAACAGGATGGCGGTTTCCTGTACAACAACTTTAAATTCCAATTATGGTTCAAAAGTGATTGTGGACGGTTACGGTTTTTTTCTCAATAACGAAATGGATGATTTCAGTGCCAAACCCGGTGTGCCGAATCAATTTGGTTTGATAGGGGCAGAAGCCAATGCCATTGCACCGCGCAAACGGATGTTGAGTTCCATGACGCCAACAATTGTTACCAAAGATGATCAAGTATTTATGGTTTTAGGGACCCCCGGCGGTTCAACCATTATTACTTCGGTTTTTCAAACGATATTAAATGTGGTTGACTTTGATATGAATATGTATGATGCTGTACAAGCCAAACGTTTTCATCATCAATTTTTGCCGGATTATATCATGTACGAAAAAAAATGCTTTGATAAGAATGTGATGGATAGTTTAAAACAAGCCGGACACAAACTCAAACAGGTCAAATATATAGGAATTGTCAAAGCGATTTTAGCTAAAAACGGCAAACTAGAAGGGGCAGGTGATAGCCGTAATAAAGATGACGATGTGGAAGGGTATTAATTAAGTTGAAAGCGGAAAGCGATAAAGTGCGAAGCGACAAAGTGGAAAGTGCGAAGTGGGAAGTGCGAAATGACATCGGACATCCGACACCCGGCATCGGACATCAACTCCTCAAATTGAAAGCAGAAACATAGTAAGAAGCAAAACTATAATATAATGGTAGATTATTTTTGAAGCATAATAAATTCTCAATTCCTCAAATAACCACATCATCAATAATTAATTTGCAAATCTTTTATTTTCAGAGTAAGTTTGCGCTTTAAAAATAATCATTAAACCGGATTTATGCTACAGATTAACCGAATCAGAGTAGAAAGAGACGTTATCATCGAAGCGATGAAAAAACGTAATTTTGATGCAACTAAAGTTATTGACAAAGCTGTTGCACTTGACGATTTGCGAAAAAAAACACAAACAGAAAACGATACTTTGTTAGCTGAAATGAATAAGCTTTCCAAAGAAATCGGACAACTTTATAAAAGCGGTGAGCCGCAAAAGGCAGAAATTTTAAAGCAAAAAACAACACAAATTAAGGAACGAATCAAACAATTGTCGGAGCAATTGGAGCAAACGAAAGCCGAATTTCAAGAAGTATTGTATCAAATCCCCAATGTTCCTAATTCGTTGGTGCCTTTTGGTAAAGATGAAACGGATAATGAGATTGTTTTTAAATACGGTGATGTTTTAAATATGCCCGACGATGCTTTGCCACATTGGGAATTAGCCAAAAAGTATGATATAATCGATTTTGATTTAGGCAATAAAATCACAGGTGCCGGTTTTCCGGTTTACAAAGGTAAAGGCGCTAAGTTGCAGCGGGCTTTAATAAATTATTTCTTAGACAAAAACGAAGCTGCCGGCTACCGCGAAATGCAAGTGCCGCACCTGATTAATGAAGCATCCGGTTACGGAACCGGTCAGTTGCCCGACAAAGAAGGTCAAATGTATATAATAGAACGCGATAATTTATACCTTATCCCGACTGCAGAAGTACCGGTGACCAATTTGTATCGTGATGTAATGTTAAAAGCCTCGGATTTTCCCATAAAAAATACTGCTTATACACCTTGTTTTCGTCGTGAAGCCGGTTCTTACGGGGCACATGTTCGCGGGTTGAACCGATTGCATCAGTTTGACAAAGTAGAAATTGTTCGGTTGGAACATCCTGATAATTCATATAAAGCATTGGATGAAATGGTTGAACATGTTAAGCAAATATTGATAGAACTCGGTTTACCATTCAGAATTGTCCGTCTTTGTGGTGGCGATTTGGGCTTTACATCGGCTTTAACTTACGATTTTGAAGTTTGGTCGGCAGCCCAAAAACGTTGGTTAGAAGTGAGTTCGGTTTCCAATTTTGAATCTTTTCAAGCCAATCGCTTAAAATTACGATTTAAAGATACCGATGGTAAAAAACGCTTGGCGCATACCTTAAACGGTAGTTCACTAGCCTTACCAAGAGTCGTAGCAGCATTGCTTGAAAACAATCAAACCGAAAAGGGTATTAAAGTGCCTGAAGTTTTGCAAAACTTCTTAGGTTTTGATTTGATTAATTAGTTTTCAATTTCATTCTTTTTTGGCATAAAAATTGTAAAGTTCTTAATTGAATTGAAAAAAACGTCATAAAACAACGATGGATTAAAATTTTATTATAAATTTGACATCACATTAAAACTATTAATTATGAAAAACATTATTCTTTTATTATTGGTCATTATTGGTTTTCAGGGCTTTTCACAAAATAAAAAAGCCAAAATTGAGTTTAAACAGACTGAGATTGATTATGGTACTATTAATAAAAATGCTGATGGTACAAGAGTATTTGAATTTACCAATACGGGTGATGCTCCTTTAATTATTAATCGTGTAAAATCATCATGTGGTTGTACAATACCCAGTAAGCCTACTCAACCTATTATGCCCGGTAAGTCTGATAAGATTGTTGTTAAATACAATACCCATCGTGCCGGACCGTTTAGAAAAACGATAACAGTTTATTCAAATGCTTCAAATAATGTAGTTATATTAAAAATTAAAGGAAAAGTAGTAGATCCTAATGCAGTCAATCTGCAACGTAAAATAGGAAGTCCGGTTATACAATCAAACAAGTAAAGTAAACTAAAATTAGACCTTAATAAAAAACGCCCGAAATTTCGGGCGTTTTTTATTAAAAATATTTCATAAACTCTTTACGGGAAATTTCACGAGCGCCTAAACTTGCCAGATGATCAGTATATTGTTGGCAATCAATAATTGAGATGTTATTGTTCTCAGCCAACTTAGCCAGATTTATAAAAGCCAATTTTGATGTATTGGTTTCTTTATGAAACATACTCTCACCCGACCAAACTCTATCATTGGATTTAACAACATATAAGCCGCCTACCAACTCGTCATTTTCATTCCATACTTCAATAGAAAAAGCCCTGCCATTCTTATATAAATTGATATAAGCATTTTGCATTTCTTCGTTTAACCAAGTGCCGGTATCATTTTTTCGATTGATATTGGCACAATTTTTTATAACATCTTCAAATGCTTCGTTTTGTGTAATCTTATAATTGGATTTGCGCATAAAAGCACGCATACTTTTTGAAACTTTGACTTCTTTTGGAAATAAAACCATTCTGGGATCAGGCGCCCACCATAAAATATCATCTTCTTGATTATACCAGGGAAAAATACCGTTTTGGTATGCTTCTATTAGACGTTCAAGTGATAAATCGCCACCAATTGCCAATAGTCCGTCACTATTAGCTAAATTCACAGGTGGAAATGCAATAATATGTGATTTTAAGATAAACATTATATGATACAAAAACTACACAAAAATAATAAACCCAAATAATTTCGTAAAATTTCTTATCATTGATAAATTAAGAAAAAACATTAATTAACTTTAAATATGGAAGTGTTAAAATTTATTATTTTAATTTATTTTCTTATTTATTTAAATTATTTTTTAAAATATTTTGTTTTTTAACAAAAAGTTAATAATTTTACTTCGTCATCTGTACTAAATTAGAATATCAAAAGATTACAAATATGAATTCAAAATCGCTATTGGTACTGTTTCTATTCTTGATTTGGGGTTCCGGTAGTACATACTGGTATGTTTGCAGAATTAAGGGCTTTTGTAAACAAACACAGGTGCAAGTACCGGTAACAGACGCTAAAAAATCAACACAACAAGTATCAGAAAAAAAAATTAAGCATTCATTACTTTATTTTTTACAAAACAAACCGAAACCGGTTATCAACGATACGCTTCAATGGCAGGCAGATGTAAAATCTCTGAGTCAATTACAATCTGAAGGTAAAAAATTGCATATTAAAGGTCCCTACTATGCCGGTGAATCCAACCCAACTGATTTTGATAACTTGGGGTTGGCAAGAGCCGAAGCACTTAAAAAAATGTTATCGGGAACTATAGCCGATAGTTTGATTGAGACACAAGGGAAGCTAATTGATACTTCAAACGGGACGCTGCCTGACTATATCGAATATGATAAAAATTGGATAAAGTGGGTTGTCAATAACGATTTTGTTAAAGAACAAGACCAAAAAACCATCTTATATTTTCCTTATAATTCTACTAAGGAAATTAGAAGTAAAGCTATATTATCGTATATTAACGAGGTGATTAGCAAAATGAAAAGTCATCCTGAATTAAATATTTTGATTGTCGGGCATACAGATAATATAGGTAATGATACTTCTAATAAATTACTAGGCTTAAAACGCGCTAATCGAATCAAAAATTTATTGATACAAAAAGGTATTGATATCAATAGAATTATAACAAAATCCGAAGGTAAGAACAAACCTATTGCCGATAATACCACCCCCGAAGGCAGACAAAAAAATCGTAGAGTAGAAATCAGTTATATCAAAAAATAAAAGTTATGCAAATATTAATCAGTGGATTATTCAGTACAGCAGAGTCATACGGTAAGACTGATGCCGTTTTAGAAATTATAATTATGCTATTAGTAGCCTTTATTTTGGGTTATTTACTGCGCTATTTTATCGATAAATCGAAAACATCCCAAGAAAATAATTGTGATGAATGGGCACATAAGTATGATTTATTAAAAAATGAATCGGAACTCAAACAAAACAAATTACAAGCAGCTCTTGACGAGTGCCAAAAAAATAAAGATGCCTTAAAATTTGCAGTAGTTCCGGAAAAGAAAAAACCTGTTAAGAAAGATGATTTAAAAGTTGTAGAAGGTATAGGACCCAAAATTGAACAACTGTTATTTGCAGCCGAAATATATACTTGGGACGATTTATCCAAAACGGAAGTCAGTATTATTCAAAAGATTTTAGATCATGCCGGACCGAACTATAAAGTTCATAATCCTGAAAGTTGGCCGTTTCAAGCCAAATTGGCAGCTGAAAAAAAATGGGATGAACTCAAGAAATGGCAAGATGAACATAAAGGCGGTAGATTTTAACGCAATTTGTTTTTGAATCCCAAAGAATTCTCTGGCTTTTTACCTTAATTTATTTTCACTTCATTTTTATATTATAAAGCCGTACCGGTTTGTTTACGGCAAAATAATTATTGTGTTTATAGAAATGCGATTTGGGTGTTTAAAGACTATTAGATTTATCTAGATTAGAGCTTTCCACTTTTAACATTTTTTCATACATTTGAACAAATATTTTATATATGATTTCATTTGTCAAAGGAAAAGTTTTTGATTTGACGCCTACTTATGTCATTATTGATAATCACGATATTGGGTATCATATTGCCATTTCGCTTAATACTTATGCCAAAATCAATCCGGAAGAAGATTTGTTGTTATATACTTTGCTGATTATCAGAGATGATGCGCATTTGTTATATGGTTTTTATGACCCGCTTGAGCGTGAGATATTCAAATTTTTGATTTCGGTTTCGGGTATTGGCGCTAATACTGCATTGTTGATTTTATCAGCTATGACGTCTAAAGAAGTACAACAAGTCATAGCCAATGAAGATGTTGTTGCATTAAAAGCGATTAAAGGCATAGGTGCTAAAACAGCTCAAAGAGCTATTATCGAATTGAAAGACAAGATTTTAAAAACTTATGACATCGGTCATGAAACCGGCACACCGGCTACTGCTTCCCCTATAAAAGACGAAGCTTTATCTGCATTAGAAGCTTTAGGATTCCCTAAAAAACGCAGTGAAAAAATAATAGAACAAATATTGAAAGAAAATCCGGAAATTAATCTGGAAAAAACAATAAAAGAAGCGCTCAAACGTTTTTAATTTTTAATAAAAACCATTCGATGAAAAAGCATTTTTCATTTTACATATTATTAGGCTTATTTTTTCTTGGGACTTTACCTTTAAAAATACAAGCTCAAAATAATCAGACAACACAACAGGATACTTTACGACAACAGATCAATCCGGCTGCGGTTCAATTGCCCGACCCAAACAGTATCCAAAGTTTATATACCTACGATCCTAAAACCAATTTGTTTTATTTTAATAAAAAAGTAGGCAGTTACAACCTTGCCTATCCATGGGTATTGACACCGGAGCAATATTACAATCGGGTCTTGAAAGAAAAAATGAATCAAAATTTTAAAGATCGCAATCAAGCAATCTCCGGTAATTCAGAAGAAGCTAAGAAAAAACGAAAAGACCTTTTGCCTACTTATTATGTCAATTCCAAATTTTTTGAAAGCGTTTTCGGTGGGAAAACGATTAATATCCAACCCAAAGGTAATTTTAGTATGGATTTAGGTTTACGTTATACCAAACGTGATAATCCGGCTTTGCCTATCAAAAACCGGTCAAATTTAGCATTTGATTTCGACCAAAAAATCAGTATGGGTTTAAAAGGAAAAATCGGTACCCGTCTCAGTTTGGATTTAAACTATGATACCCAATCTACCTTTGATTTTAACAATCAAATCAAGTTAAACTATACCCCGACCGAAGATGATATTTTGCAAAATATTGAACTGGGGAATGTCAGTATGAAAACCCAAAACAGTTTGATACATGGCGCACAGAGCTTATTCGGATTAAAAACCGAGTTACGCTTTGGTAAAACATATATTACAGCAGTCGTAGCTGAACAAAAATCAGGTACCAAAACGATTCAAGCGCAAGGAGACAAAGTTGTACAAAAATTTGAGCAACCCATTTTGCAATACGAAGATAACCGTCACTATTTTTTGGCACAATATTTTAGAGATCACTATACCGAAGCGGTTAAAAACTATCCGTTTATAAATAGTACGGCACGTATTACTCGTATTGAAGTTTGGAAAACCAACCGCAGTACGCAAACCGAAAATATCCGTAATATTGTTGCCTTACAAGATTTGGGTGAAAACTACAAAATAGGTTTAGACACGCCCCCTGCCGGATTTGTGATTAACCCGACAGCTCCGCCGGATAATTCGGTAAACAAATTTGACCCGGCTTTGATTGATAACGGCGGATTGCTCAACTCGAATATTCGAGATATTTTTTCGATATCACAAGGATTTAATGGAGTCAATGTAACCAACGGAACCGATTACGTATCAATGGAAAATACGGTTAAATTAGATTCTACTCAATATACTTTACATCCGCAACTAGGTTATATTACTTTAAAACAAAAACTCAATGCAGATGAAGTGCTGGCAGTAGCATTTGAATATACCATTAATGGTCAAGTGTATCGAGTAGGGGAGTTTTCAGATAATGGGATTGTATATCCGCAGACATTAATTGTCAAGTTGTTAAAGAGTAATATGGTCAGTACCCAAGAACCTGATTGGGACCTGATGATGAAAAACATCTACGCTTTAAATGCTTTTGATATTGATCCAAATGATTTTAGGCTTAATATATTATACGTTAATCCGACTCCGTTAAACTATATTAGTCCGATTAATGGCACGCCTTTGCCCAACGATGTTAAACAGCGGATTTTACTCAATGTGTTTAATATGGACAGACTTACGGCACAAGGTGACCCGCAACCCAAGGGAGACGGTTTTTTTGACTTTATTCCCGGCATAACCATTGATGCCCGTGAAGGGCGTGTGATATTTACATCTACCGAGCCTTTTGGAAAATATTTGTTTGAAAAACTCAAATTGGGTAATGAAAATTATGATGACCCGACCACTTGGAACCAGAATCAAAAGCATTATGTGTACAAAGAACTTTATGTGATGTCTCAAACACAGGCAGAACAGTTTACCAATAAAAATAAATTTGTTTTAAAAGGACAATACAAAACTGCCGGTGGTGGAGGTATTCCTATCGGTGGTTTTAATATTCCGCGTGGTTCTGTTACTGTTACTGCCGGTGGACGTACTTTGGTAGAGGGGATTGATTATGTGGTCAATTACCAAATCGGACGTGTCAATATTATCAATCCGTCCATTTCCCAAGCAAACATTCCTATTCAAGTATCGGTTGAACAAAATTCGATCTTTCAACAAACGACTAAAGTTTTTACAGGTATAGATATTGAGCATAAATTCAGTAAAGATTTTAGTTTGGGAGCAACATATATGTCTTTTAAAGAAAAGCCTTTAAGTTGGAAAGCTAATTACGGTTATGAACCCCTTAACAATAAATTAGTAGGATTTAACGGACAGTTTTCTACCCAAGTACCGTTTTTAACCCGATTGGTAAATCGTTTACCCAATGTAAAATCAGATGCCGAAAGTAATTTTTCGATAAAGGCGGAAGCCGCATATTTATTCCCCGGACTAGCAGATGTGTCCGATGTTAACGGACGAAGTACTACTTATATTGAAGACTTTGAATCATCTCAAAATTTTATTGACTTACGCTCATATTATGCTTGGCATTTAGCATCCGTGCCGGCTCGTTTTCCAGAATCTCAACTCTTAGATGATTTAAATTCGGGTAAAAACAGAGCAAAATTGGCTTGGTACACCGTTGACCCTATTTTTTATACCAATCCACCAAATGATGTTACACAAGATGACTTATCACAGGAAGATGTGCGGCAAATCAGTATCAGTGAAATTTTTGACCAAGATGTACCAGCCGGATATCCTACAGTTGTTTATCCGTTGAACTTGACATTCTTTCCTAAAGAACGGGGACCTTATAATTTTGATACCAATCTGGACCCTAATACCGGAGCTTTACTTCATCCGGAACAACGTTGGGGAGGGATAATGCGTTACTTGCAAACAAATGATTTTGAGCAAGCAAATGTGGAATATATCGAGATGTGGATTATGGATCCCTATTATAACAATCCAAATCCGCCTACAGGTGGTAAGTTGTATATTGATTTAGGTTATATGTCTGAGGATATTTTATTTGACGGACGCAAACAATATGAAAACGGACTACCCGGTGACGGAACGGATAATAATGTTGTATTAACGAATTTGGCACGAGTACCGACACACCAATCTATCGTTTACGCTTTTTCAAATGATCCTGATGAACGACCTAATCAAGATGTCGGTTTGGACGGTCTGCCTGATGCGAGGGAACAAAGTTTTTTTGCCAATTATCTTAATAGTTTACCGGTAAATTTACAAAGTCGTTTTCAAGATGATCCTGCAGCAGATAATTATATTAATTACATGGATGTGAGTGGCGATATAGTTCAACGCTATAAAAACTTTAACGGTACAGAAGGCAATACGCCAATTGATGCCGCCAATAACAATAATAATGGTGTTACAGGGAACAATACTTTTCCTGATGTAGAGGACATTGACCGCGACCAATCAATGAATACTATTGAAAGTTATTATGAATATGCATTGGATATCAAACCCGGATTGACAGTCAATGATCCATATGTTGTCGATGTTAAAGAGTCAACAGTTACTTTACCCAACGGCAATCAACAGACTTCACGTTGGATTCAATTTAAAATTCCGGTACACCAATATACCGGTATTCAAGGTAATATTTCCGACTTCCGTTCAATCAAATTTATGCGGATGTACTTAACCGGTTTTACCGATGATCGTTTGACTTTGCGTTTTGCATCTTTGAATTTAGTACGTGCCGATTGGAAAAAGTTCCGTTTGACTTTAGACCCTGCTGACCCTAATCCTGATGATGATAACACAATAGTAGAAACTGCAGCAGTTAGTATTCAAGATAATGCAACACGCCAGCCTATTCCTTATGTATTACCACCCGGCATTGAACGAGAAGAAATTTATCAACAAAATTCGCAAGTACGCCAAAATGAACAATCTTTATCTTTGAAGGTATGTAATCTTGAACCTAAAGATGCCCGTGGTGTATATAAATATAATAGTGTCGATATGCGACAATACAAGCGTATAGAAATGTTTATTCATGCTGAAAGTGTTGAAGGACAACCGGACTTACAAGATGGAGAAACTGTTGGATTTGTACGTTTTGGTTCTGATTTGACCGATAATTTTTATGAGATACAAGTTCCCTTAAAAGTTACACCGTATGGCACATCTGATCCTGAGCAAATTTGGCCGCTTGAAAATCGTATTGATCTTAAATTAGAGTTACTAAATAAGATAAAACTCAAAATGATTAAAGATCATACAATCAATACGACTTCATTACCGGTTTATTTTGATGAAGCGGATTTAGATCCGGATGCTGCCAACAAACCAAACCGGTTGATTATAGGCATGAAAGGGAATCCTAATTTTGGTGATGTTAAAGTAATTATGGTTGGCGTACGTAATACGACCGGACAACATATTTGCGGAGAGTATTGGTTTAATGAATTACGTTTGTCCGAAATGAAAAACAAAGGTGGTTGGGCTTCAAATGCAACTATTGACGCCAATTTGGCTGATTTTGCTACTATTTCATTTACCGGTGGTATTTCAACCGAAGGTTTTGGTGGTTTAGAACAAGGACCACTAGAGAGAAATCTTGAAGATACCAAGCGATATAATTTTAATACCAATATCAATATGGGTAAATTATTACCGAAAAAATGGCATATTACCTTACCGGTTAATTATACTATATCAGAAGAATTTATAACCCCAAAATATGATCCTATTTGGCGGGATATTACTGTACAAGATAGATTGGATATAGCCAATTCAAGCCAGCGTGATTCAATCAGACGTGTGGCACAAGCTTATACGAGACATCGAGGTATAACCTTAGCAGGAGTTAAAAAAGGCTATGCAACGGAAACGGCTAAAACCCCACCGGCTAATGCATCAGGAAAGCCGAATAAAAAGAAACGCAAAAAACATTTTTACGATATAGAAAACTTTACGTTTGATTTTTCATATAATGAAGTCTATCATTCTGATTTTGAAATTGCTTCTAATATCGACGAAACAACCCGACTGGGCATGAATTATGCCTATAATTTTAAAGAGTTATCCTTTACACCTTTTAAAAAATCTAAAAAATTAAAGTCAAAACATCTACGATTTATTAAAGATTTTAATTTTAATATCATGCCATCAAATATTACTATAACCGGTAATATCAATAGACGATTTAATAATTTGCATTTTAGAGAGATAGAAGATTACGGTTTGGCTATTCCCCCTTTACAAAATAGAGATTATAACTTTGATTGGGGTTATACGGTAAATTATAATCCGACCAAATCAATACAGACTTCTTTTGGAATTATGCATAACAGAGCTGTAAAAAATTATTTGTTACCAGATGGAAGTACAGATTTTAACAACACTATTTGGACCAATTATTTTGATATTGGGGAACCTTTGACACATACGCAAAATGTCAATGTGTCTTATAATTTGCCTTTGAAAAAAGTTCCAATGCTGAGCTTTTTGGATGTTACTTATGTATATAACGGAACCTTTCAATGGCAAAAAAGTTCGGAAGCTTTGGCTAATGTCAATGGTTATGATTTAGGTAATAAAGTGCAAAATTCCAATTCGCATCAAATCAATGCCAATATTAGCTTGCGAAAATTGTATCGTGAATTGGGTATTACCAAACTGCAAAAACGTTTAATGGGAAAAGCCGGTCCGAATAAAAAGAAAAAGAAAGCTAAACTCAAAAAAGGTGAAGGCGAAAAAAAAGGCGAAGGTGAAAATGGAAAAGGAGCCAAAAAGAAAAAGAAAGACAAAGACACTGAAATAGCCGGTACGGGACAAAATAAATTTTTAGGTTCATTACTTGGCATTTTGACCGGTTTTCAAAGTTTAAAAGTCAACTACAGACAAAATAACGGTTTGATGTTGCCCGGATATCTCAAAAGTGTCGGTTTTTTTGGCACGACACAACCCAGTTTACCCTTTGCTTTGGGATGGAATGATGACCAAACAAGATATGAGGCTGCCAAACGTGGTTGGTTGACACAATATCCGAACTTTAATGAACCTTATATCGAAACTTTTTCGGAAGAATTGTCTTATCAAGGTATGATTAAACCTTTTAAAAGCTTGTCGATTACCTTCAAAGGACAAAAGTCTTATATGGAAAATTTGAGTGAACAGTTTAATGCGGTAGGCAGAACATATCATCCTTTAGTGCCGACAACTATGGGAAATTATTCGGTATCAACCATACTAGCCAAAACAGCATTTGAAGAAATGTCACTTCATAATAGTCCGGCTTTTAATCGGATGTTAAATAATCGTTTGCCTATAGCACGGCGCTTGGCAGCACAGCGAGGTATAACTGTACCGGCTTCAGGATATCCGGATGGTTACGGACCTTTGCAAACTGAAGTTTTAATGTATGCTTTTATTACCGGTTATTCCAATTCAGATCCGGAGAATTTAAGTTTGTCGCCGTTTAAACAATTCCCTGTGCCTAATTGGCGCATAAAATTGTCCGGTTTAAATAAAGTCAAATGGCTTAAAAAAACTTTTAAAAATTTAAGTCTGGAACATAGCTATCAATCGGATTATACTATTAATCAGTTTAATAATAACTTGCAGACTTACCAAGATCCGAATGCGAGAGATGCAGCCGGTAATTTTTATTCAAATTATGTGATGGATAACATCACTTTGACTGAGGCATTTAATCCTTTGATTAAAATAAATATGGAATTGCAAAATTCATTAAAACTGGATTTTTCTTTAAAACAAGACCGGACTATGTCATTAAATCTTAACAATTATACCTTGTCGGAAGTTTCCGGTAAGGAATATACGGTTGGATTGGGATACCGATTAAAAGATATATCTCTACCTATTAGATTAGCTGGAAGGCGGGTTGAATTTAATAGTGATTTGATCTTAAAAGTAAATGCTTCTGTACGTAATAATATAACTATTTTACGAAGTTTGTCAGATAACAATAATCAAATTACCGCCGGACAAACTATGTATAACCTTAAATTTACCGCTGATTATGCTTTAACTAAAGCGCTATCTGCTATTTTGTTTTATAATCATTCATACTCTGAATATGCTATTTCGACTTCATATCCGTTTACTAACATCAGAGGTGGTTTGACTATTAAATATACATTTGGAAATTAATAGCTTGTGTTGTAAAATATGGAGTTAAATTTAGATAAATTTTAATAACTAAATATAATCGGGTCCATATCGATTTAAATGGATAATATATAAATAATAATGCTACCTTGGCATCCGTTGGGTTTATTTAATAAAGAACCCCGAAGGGGTGATATGTTTATAGATAAAACAATAAAAACATACCATTGAACCCTGAAAGGGTGATATATTTATAGCAAATTTATGATGTCAAAAACATAAACCCCGTAGGGGTGAAATTATTTAAAAAGATAATCACCATGATTATATGATTTTTAAACCTAATTTATTATTACCTACACAAAACAAGATAGAGTCAAAATTATATATTTTACGGAATATATTCGTGCTTCATTTTAAAAAAAATAATGACTAAAAAATAATCAAGAATACCTAAAAAATTTATTTTGATACTATAGAAATATTAGTATTTTTGTTCATAAAAATTTTTAAACTAAAAATACAATGACATTTCCTGAAAATTTAAAATACACCAAAGAACACGAATGGGTTTTAATAGAAGGCGATACAGCTAAAATCGGAATAACGGATTTTGCCCAAAGAGAGTTGGGGGATATCGTTTATGTTGAGGTTGATACCGAAGGTGAAGATTTGGAAAAAGATGAGGTTTTCGGTACCGTTGAAGCGGTAAAAACTGTATCTGATTTGTTTATGCCTGTTGGTGGTGAAGTAATTGAATTTAATGAAGCTTTGGAAGATGAGCCGGAATTAATTAATAAAGATCCTTACGGCAAGGGCTGGATTATCAAAATTAAAATGAGTAATATGGACGAACTTGCCGATTTGTTAGATGCGCAATCTTATCAAAAAAATATCAAAGCGTAATTATAGACTATTGGCAGTCGGCTATACCTTGTGGCTGACTGTCATTAGCCTAACCCCTTTGGACGGTTTGGATTTACCGTCTTTTTCGTATGCCGATAAAATTGTGCATTTTTTTTTATACTTCTTTTTGATGCTGCTGTGGTTGCTTGCCTATCCGAAATGGAGACACGAACGGGTGTTTTTTATCATTTTGGTCATATTGTGGGGGGTAGCTATTGAATTTATTCAAGAATATTTTGTGCCGACGCGCAGCGGTGATGTGTTTGATGCCATAGCTAATACTGCAGGTGCTTTAACAGGTTTATGGGTTTTTTATTCGTGGATTAAAACCATAGTATAAAATTTAATAGATAGATAATAGAAAAATAAGATTGAACCCCGAAGGGGTGACATATTTATAGCAAATAAATTAGCAATCTTTCAATTTTTATCTTTAATTTTGATTCTGTTAATAAACCTATGTGTTTTAGCCCGCAACAGGGATAGAAGCGGTAGCTCGGTACAGTTTTAAACCGATTATTTTGAGACGGGTGGCGGCGACCGCAGGAAGCCCCCGCACCGGCTACAAAATAACGGATTTGAACAAACCGACTACAAGCGGATAGCCCGTTTGTTGCCAAACAAATGATATGAAAAAAATTGGTTTTATTCTTTTTTTGCTTTTTGGATGGTCTGTTTACGGGCAGCAAATCGATAGTTTGTCTAAACCAAAAGTCGGTTTGGTATTGAGTGGGGGCGGGGCGAAAGGCTTGGCGCATATCGGGGTGTTGAAGGCGTTGGAAAAATACCGGATTCATCCGGATTATATTGGTGGTACGAGTATGGGGGCAATTGTCGGGTCGATGTACGCTGCGGGCTATTCGGCAGCGCAAATTGATTCAATTTTTCACCTGATTGATTTTGATAAGATATTATATAACCGATTGAGCCGTAAATATTTAAACAATTTTAAAAAAGAGCGCGGTAAACGTTTTATCATTAACTTTCCTGTGTCGTTGCAATCCATGTCGGTGCAGTTGCCGAGAGGTTTATCGGATTCGCAACAGATGTTTAATGTACTGGCAGAAGTTTTGTTGCCGGCACATCAAGTAGAGGATTTTTCTAACTTGAAAATTCCTTATATATGTATGTCCACGGATATTGTGACTGGAAATCAGGTTTTATTTAATCGCGGATATTTACCGGCTGCTGTTACGGCAAGTGCTTTATTACCAAGTGTTTATAAACCTGTGGATGATGGTAGTAAATTATTGCTTGACGGTGGAATCGTGAATAATTATCCGGTACAAGAAGTGAAAGATTTGGGTGCGGATTTTATGATTGGTAGTGATGTACAAGGCAAGATTTTGTCTAAAAATGATATTAAGGATATGGCATCTATTTTAGATCAAATTGTAAGTTTTGGTATGTATAAAGAGATGCCATTAAA
Organism: Flavobacteriales bacterium; assembly: GCA_026996605.1. Classification (GTDB taxonomy): domain Bacteria; phylum Bacteroidota; class Bacteroidia; order Flavobacteriales; family Flavobacteriaceae; genus WGBX01. The sequence continues at coordinate 2,862 of JALWLE010000095.1, read as the reverse complement.
GAAAACCATGACAGATTTGTACATTCATCCCGATATTACGGGATTCGGGGTTACGAGTTTTGAAAATATAGATACAATCATAGCGCGAGGCGAACGAAGCACTTTGCAAAAGTTAAAACAACTGCCGTATATTGAACGTTTGCAATCTGACAAACCGGTTAAAAAATTGCGGTATCATGCGCCGGATAGTTTGGTATTTGATAGAATAGTTTTAAGTGGACAAAAGAATTTTACTCGGGATTATATTCTGGGTAAAATAGGTGTGAGAACGCATGAAAAAATCTCCTATCATGATTTTTTGGATGGAATCAATAATTTGATTGGGTCTGATAATTTTGAAAAGGTATATTACAGGTTTAAGGTGGAACGGGGATTGCATTATTTGTATTTGGATTTGAAAGAACGTCTGCATAAAGCATCGATGAGTTTGGGATTTCATTTTAATGATTTGTATAAGATCAATGTTATTGCCAATTTTGAAAATAAGCGAATTTTTACTAATAACGATATGCTTTCTGTAGATGTAATCGGGGGCAATTATTTTCGCTACAATTTTGATTACATTATAGATAACGGGTTTAAGTTGAGCTGGGGATTTCATAGCGGTTTGCAGCGATTTGCACATCGGGTCAATGCCGATGATTTGTTTGGTGAACAACATTATTCGGTAAATAAATTGGATTTTAATTACTTTCAATTTTCAAACAAGCTGTATTTTCAGGGCAATTTGAACCACTTTTTGTATTTGAAAATGGGCGTACAGCATCAATATAAAAAGTTATATACTTATGTCTTTTCGAGTGCGCAGGATGATGCGTATTATTTTGGGCGCGATCATAATTTCGGCAATTTTGTTTCTATAAATTTTGATAGTCGGGACGATTACGATTTTCCTACTAAAGGTTTATATCTGAAAGCAAAATGGGATTATGTTTGGAGTTCATCTGATTTTTATGACAATTTTAAACCTTATTCTTTATATGTTTTTAAAGTGAATTGGATGCAGCGCTTGAACAAATTTTTACTGCTTCAACCACAAATAGTTTCCGGTTTGCATTATGGCAAAAGTTATAATTATGAGAATATTTTTTATTTAGGTGGACTGAATGCCTATACCGATAATGACCAAATTGTCAATTTTAAACCTTTGCCGGTTTTATCTGTCAATGCGACCAAATTTGCTGTTTTTTCATTGAGCCCTGTCCTGCAGTTACATAAAAATCATTTTATTGAGTTTGGCGGGCATTTGTTATTTTATGATAAGAGCAATGATTTGTTGCCCGAACATTCAAAGAGTTTGTATGGATTTAACTTCGGGTATGGTTTTAAATCTTTTTTAGGTCCTTTACGAATCAATTTTGGACGGATTCCGCAATGGCAGAAGAATACGTTAAATATTTCTTTGGGGTATAATTTTTAGTGGAAAGTGGAAAGTGCCGAGTGCCGAGTAGAAAGTGCTAAGTGGAAAGTGTTGAAAGACCTGCAAGGTTTTGATAACCTGGAAGGTCTGAGCGCAGAGAATTTGTTGATCGAATAGGGAATACAATATTGGAATACAGTAAGGTACTAAGCAAAAAAGTACAGTTGTCGTTATGATATGAAAACTTAAATTTAAAAACCGTAAATGATAATTTTTCTTTATTTTGTTAAATTAAAATATACTGACAAATAACAGGTTAGATGTTTTGGAATAGAGTTTGATTATGGTATAACAAAATAATATTACTATGAAACAACTTTTTACAATTTTAATTTTCTCTCTTTTTTTTATGCCGGTTAATGCACAGGATTTGGCATACAAACCCGGTGAACATTTTAAATTCCGGATTCATTACGGCATATTTAATGCCGGTTATGCCACTTTGGATTTGAAAACCGGTACGTTTAAAGGGAAGAATTTATATCATGCTATTGGAAAAGGTTGGACTACCGGTATATCAAGTTGGTTTATGGATGTACATGATTTGTATGAAAGCTATTTTGATTCGTACAATCGCCCCTATCGTTTTATTAGAAAAATAAATGAAGGAGGCTATACCATGGATAAAGAGTTGCATTTTGATGAAAGTAATCATAAGGTTTTGGTGATCAATAAAGAAAAAAAGACAGTTAAAGAATATACAACACCACAAAAGGTACATGACATGGTATCGGTGTTTTATTATTTGCGAAATTATGACACTTCAAATTTGAAACCGGGAGATGCCATTAGTGTGGATTTGTTTCTTGATGAAGAGATTTATCCTTTTAAACTCAAGTTTTTGGGTAAAGATGTGTTGAGAACTAAAATTGGTAAAATCCATAGTCTGAAATTTCGCCCTTTGGTACAATCCGGTCGTATCTTTAAAGAAGATGAAAGTCTAACGGTTTGGGTCAGTGATGATAAAAATAAAATGCCTTTATTGATTAAAGCTAAATTGATGGTGGGTTCACTTAAAGCCAGCTTGGTGGAATATCGCGGCTTGAAACATCCGGTTAATTTTGTTAATTGATATATTTAGTTGAAAGTCCCAAGTGAAAAGCGATAAAGTGCGAATTGTGGAAAGACCTGAAAGGTTTTAATAATTTGTTAGGTCCGAGCGTAGAGAATTTGTTAGCATAATAAGGAATATTATTAGTGGAAAGCGATAAACACCGAGTAGGATAAGTGATAAGAGATAAGGCATGAATGGTAATTAGAAGTAGAAATTAAGGTAACTGAGTGTCCCGACCCCGACTTTCGTCGGGGGATTGTACCGAAGCGCCGATCATCAAATAACCAATAACCATATCAACAAATAACCTATTAACCAATTATAAGAAATCAACAATTCTCATTACATTTGCAAAAGCAAAATGTGTAGAGAATGAAACATATCAGTT
>JALWLE010000094.1 GCA_026996605.1 Flavobacteriales bacterium | reverse complement strand
GTTCCTAAATTACGTGCTATAAAATCCGCAATTTTTTTAAGATGTTCCGGTGCATCATTGATGACGGGGATAATCAAAGTCGTTACTTCTACCCATAAACCCACTTGTTTCATCAATCGTAAAGTTTCACGAACCGTAAACGGCGCTTTAAGTTCACGACGATAATAAGCTTCGTCATACGCTTTAAAATCGACATTTGCAGCATCTATAATGCCGGGCATATCCTTTACGACTTCAATGCTCTCAATGCCGTTAGTTACAAACACATTTTTAATCCCATGTTTTTTGGCTTCCAAAGCGATGTCACGCGCATAAGGATAAAAAATAGTCGGTTCATTATAGGTATAAGCGATAGATTTGGCATTATATTTAAGTGCTAAATCAACGATTTGTTTAGGGGATACAAAATCTTTTTGCAAAACGGTTTTTTCTTGCGAAATCTGCCAGTTTTGACAAAAGGAACACTGCATATTACAGCCGACAGTGCCTAACGACAAGGCGGTTGTGCCGGGCAAAAAATGGTATAAAGGTTTCTTTTCAATCGGGTCAATATTCAGTGCGGCAACTCTGCCGTAAACCAAATTGACTAACTGTCCGTTTTCGTTTTTATTGACTCCGCAAACACCGGTTTGTCGGTCTTTGAGTTCGCAATAATGACGGCACAACAAACACTTGATTTTACCGCCGGATAATTTTCGGTAAAATTTATCTTGAACGATTTGTTGCGTTAAAGTTTTCATTTCTGAAAGGTATTTGTAGTTTTTCAACCAATTGAAATCCTACAAAAAGTATTCCTTATCAAATATAACGAAAAATTGTCAGTTTTGCGACATCTATTTTCTCCTACTATAATGTCTTTGTTTGTTTTTTCCTTTTCCTTTACGTTTTTCTCTTCTTTGCGATCTGTCTTGGTGATTGGTTGCATTGGCAACTTCGGCGGATAAACGGCGCCCTTCAAAAGTTTGTTGCTTAATATCGTTGATTAAGTTTCCGGCAGCTTTTGAGTCAATCTCAAAAAACGAAAAACTTTTCAGAATTTCTATCTGACCGATTTCGACATTGTTAGAATTCAAAGTATTATTGATAATACCAATGAGTCGTAAAGGTGTTAATTTTTCCTTTTTGCCGACATTGAGAAACAAACGGGTTAAGTTGCCTTGACGACGGCGGTCTCCATTGGATTTTTTATCACTTTTTTGCGAGATATCGTTAAGGTCCGGGGCGTTTTTGTAGTAATCTAAAAAGCGGTTAAACTCGGTTGCTACGAAATGTTTGATCACTTCTTCTTTGCTCAAATGCTCAAATTTGTGATAGATTTCATCCAAAAACGGTTCTATTTGTGTATCGTTGATTTGGGTCTTAACCACTTTGTCGGTTAATGCCAAAAGCTGATTAGAGCAGATTTCCGCTCCGGTTGGAACGGCTTCTTGTTTGAATTTAATCTTTGAGATACGTTCAATATCTTTCAGTTTGTTTTTCTCCCTTGTGTGAATAATGGCAATAGATGTCCCTTGTTTACCGGCGCGTCCGGTTCTACCGCTTCGGTGGGTATAATATTCGGTTTGATCGGGTAAATTGTAGTTGATGACGTGGGTTAAATCCGTTACATCCAATCCGCGTGCGGCAACATCCGTAGCCACTAATAATTGCAAATGACGGTTTCTAAAACGTTTCATCACATCATCGCGCTGCGATTGCGACATATCGCCGTGCAGGGCGTCGGCATTATAGCCGTCGTTGATCAATTTGGCTGCTACTTCTTTGGTTTCTCTACGGGTGCGACAAAAAACGATGCCGTAAATATCCGGATGTTTATCAGCCAAACGCTTTAAAACTTCGTAACGGTATTTTGCCGGTACCATATAGTAAATGTGTTCGACCGTATCGGCACCTTTATTTTCAGCAGCAACCGAAATTTTATCCGGTTTGTGCATATAATTGTTGGCAATACGCTCCACTTCTTTGGACATGGTAGCTGAAAATAACAAAGTCTGTTTATCATCCGGAGTGCGTTCCAATATGGCATCGAGTTCGTCTTTAAAACCCATCGTCAACATCTCGTCGGCTTCGTCGAGAATTAACGTATTGATATTCTGTACTTTTAAATAGCCGCGTTGCAGTAAATCTTTAGCGCGTCCGGGGGTTGCCACAACCACTTGGGCACCCTTGCGTAGGGCTTTCATCTGATTTTCGATACCGGCGCCACCGTAAACAGGCACGATATTAATCCCTTTGATGTATTTGGCATAATTTTGCATATCGGAAGTGATTTGCAAAGCTAATTCGCGGGTCGGCGCTAAAATCAGAATTTGTGTGTTTTTATCCTGTGGATCAACTTTTTGTAAACTGGGTAATCCGAATGCGGCTGTTTTACCGGTCCCGGTTTGTGCCAACGCCATTAAGTCGTCTTCGGTTTGTAATAAATGTGAAATGGTTTTTGCCTGAATGGGCGTAGGTGTTTCATAACCTAAATCTTGGATGGCATGCAAAATGTTATCTTGCAAGCCGGTTTCATTAAATGTTTGCATTTGGTAATTGGTTTTACAGCGGGGGCATTGCCCTGCCGCTTTGTTTATAAATATCGAAAGTTGAAAGTTTATTCCGATATTCACCCAATTATAGACACGAGCGGAATAGTTTTTTCAAAATTCTCCGGCAGCAAAGGTAAAGTGATATGATGCTGAAACCTAATCAAATAGGATATTTAACGTTTTATTGGCAAAAAAGACAAAGTTGCTTTTGGCATTAATCATAATGAAATCTGCATTTTGCAATTAGTATTTCATCATCTTTAACCGCATAAATAAGCCGGTGTTCTTTATCAATTCTACGAGACCAAAATCCTTTGTATTTATACTTCAAAGGTTCCGGTTTGCCTTTTCCCGTAAAAGGTGTCCGGGCAATGTCTTTTAATAATTCATTGATTCTTTTGACATATTTTTTGTTGGTTTTTTGCCAATATAGGTAGTCTTCCCAAGATTCATCAACAAAAATATACTTCATGGTTCAATCAAATCTTTTTGGAAGGACGTACCTTTTTTTAATTTCTCAATTGCCGAATCCAGTCTGGCTTCATTCTTTTTAGATGATAATTCGTGTTGTGTAGCAGTTAATGAATTGTATTCTTCTAACGAAATGACAACCACAGCGGTTCCTTTACTTCGATTGATTATCAGTGTTTCAAAATTTTCAGTAACCGAATCAAGATATTTTTTAATGTTTTTTCGAAAATCGGAAATACTTGCTGTTAACATGATATAGTTTTTTTAGTACAAAATATGGTACAAAAATATGCGTAATAAATAAAATATCAAAATTTTTATAAAAAACTTGACTTGTGCTTATTTTTACAAAAAAGCACCACAAAAAATGCAGTGCTTTTATCATATTATTGTTATTTAAAGCGCATCAATATTTATCCGAGAAATGCGGCATACATCCAAACAAGTTTTTCTTGCTCACGGATATAGTCGCTCATCAAAGCATTGGTGCCTTCATCATTTAAATCTCCTGACAAATCAAGAATTTCACGTTGGGCGGCAATCAAAAACTTGAAAGCTTCTAAAATTTCCTTGACATCGGTAATGCCGTCAGAGGTTTGTTCACTTTCCTTGATTTTTGCAATCTGTTGATATTTTGAAAAACGGTATTCCGGTGTATAGCCCAAGGTTAATATCCGTTCGGCAATATCATCGATTTTGATAAATAAGTCATTATAAAGTTCTTCAAATTTGGTGTGTAATTCAAAAAATTTTTCACCTTTGATATTCCAGTGATAACCGCGTACATTTTGATAAAAAACGGAATAGTTAGCCAATAGTTCATTAAGTTTAGCGGCTAATTCTTTGCTTTGCTCGACATCGAGTCCTATTTTGTTCAGTGTTTTCATAATACTTTATTTTTATTGATTTATATGTGCAAATCTACGCCTAATGATTCGGTTAAGTTATAATTATTTATGATAAAATTTTATATCTAAATAAAAAATATTTATATATCAAACATAAAAAAGTATATGTAAGCTATTTTGTATCTTTACACGGCATAAAAAAGTCATAATGCAGTATTCTTTTAACCGGTCAAAATTCAATTTACTCTTGATACGTGGCATATCCATTGTCGCCAAATTTGTTTTTACCGCTTTGTTTTTTAAGTTTTCGGAAGCCGGTTTCGGGGAATACAGTCTGGTTGCGACGACAATTCTGCTATTGGTTTTCTTAATGGGAATGGATTTTTACAGCTATGCCAACCGCGCGGTTTTGGCACCGGACAGTAATCCGCAAAAAATTATTTTCAATCAGTTTAGTTTATATGCCATTCTTTATATTGTACTGGCACCGGTAGTATATTTGGTGTTTAAAGCAGCAGATTTCAATCCCGATTATTTCGGTTTATTCTTCTTGGTTTTAATTACCGAACATTTGAATTTTGAATTTTACCGGTTATTATTCGTCTTTAAAAAACCATTGGCAGCCAATCTCAATTTGTTTTTACGAAACGGTTTATGGGTTTTAGCGGCAAGTATTTGGTTGTTAGTTTATCAGCAAATTGATATCAAAACGGTGTTATGGTTTTGGCTTATAGGCGATTTGGCGGCACTGAGTTTTTCATTGACAATCAGTTGGTCAAAAAGACATAAAATTTCGTTGCAAAACTTTAAATGGGATAAACCATGGATTGTCAAAGGTTTAATAGTCAGCTTGCCTTATATCTTAGGCTCTTTAGCTTATAAAACTATTGAATTTTCCGACCGTTATCTCATCGATTATTTTATGGATAAACAAGCCGTTGGTGTTTATGCGTTCTTTGCCAATATGGCTAATGTGCTCAATATTGTCATTTTTACTTTGGTAATTTCGGTATTGTATCCGACCTTGGTCGAGAGTATCATGCATAAAAATCAATCGTTATTTAAAAAAACATTCTGGCAATTTCGCAAAGAAATTATTCTTTACAGCTTGGTAATTGGTGCCGGTTTACTTGTTTTATTACCGATGATTTTGTATATCATAGGCAAAACACAATACATTGACAAGCTTTATATTTTTGTCTTATTACTGATTGCAAATATGGTATTAAATTTCTCGTTTTTATATCATTTTATCATTTATGCGCGGCATAAAGATTGGCGCATATTTAGAGCAACCGGCTTGGCGGCGGTACTTAATATTGTTTTAAACTGGTTTTTGATTCCGTTTTGGGGCATAGCCGGTGCAGCAGTTGCCACATTGGCTAGTTTCGGTTTGGTAGCGGTGTTGAAGTATTTTGATGCACGAAATTTGTTAGCGGAAAATAAAAAATAGAGTAAAAAATATCAGTTCCTCAAATCATTAGTTCCTCAAATTAGAAGCAGCCATAAAGTCGGAAGCAGCAAAATAGTATCAAAGATAACAGCATTCTATGAAATGCATAAAATTATCAATTCCTCAATAGAAACTATATCACATAATAACGTTGATACTTTTCATTAAACTCATTTTTATACGAGTCGCTGATTTGTATTATTTCGCCTTGTACTTTAATTTTTTTATTGTTTATTCGTCCATCAAAAAATGGTGGTTTAAGATTGATGATATAATGATCATTTACTCGCACAAAATTATCTGGCAGTTTTTCTTTTAACCTTTTTAAAGATGTTTTTAAAAAGTATAGTTTGTGGTCGCGAGTAACTAACCAAATGTAGTTTTTGCGAAAATCATTATCATATTCATCTAAAAATTTGGTGTCACCGGTAAAAAAAGCTATGTCTTCAAAAGCAACATTCTTTCGGGTTAAATCATCACCACCGAGATTTTTTAGAATATCTAAATAATTGATTAATACTTGAATGCCCAACTTTTCATTCGGTTTAGGCAATTGCCGATTTTGCTTCTTTTGTAAAGCCGTATAAATAGCACGCTTTAGTTCATTGGTATTGATGCGCGGTTTGGTTTTAACCAAATATTGTTCATGTCCGGTTTCAAGTGCTTTGGCAAAAAACATATCGTTGTCAAAATCAGTTACATAAATGAACGGAATATGATAGTCGTTGTAAAGCATTTTGCCCAAATCAATACCGGTCAAGTCACCTTGTAATTTGATATCCAATAGTACCAAATCAGGACGGCGGTTGTTGATACTTTGCAAAGCTTCGGCAACGCTCGGTGTGTAATCACTAACTTCAAAGGATTCTTTGGTCAGGATTTTTTTCATCCGGCGGTACAAAATAGCTTCATCTTCTACAACTAAAATATATTCGTTCAATTTGTGTTGGTTTTATTTGGTAAATTGAGATTTTAATGTGTTTAGAAAACATATCCCCCAAAAATACTTAATTTTTCCTAAAATTGTTTAGTTAATACCTGTAATTTCGTTTTCTGTATCGTTGGAATGTTGCTATTTGCTATTTGAATCCCGATTCATTCTTCATCGGGACGTCACTTCGTTCCGCTTTTAATTTTCAACAAATTATCCTATCTTGTAACAAATTTTCAATTAACTCGTTAAACCTATGTAACGACAACCAAAATGACGCAACTCGAATTTGTAAATACAGTTAAACGACTGGAAGACAAAATGTTTCGCTTGGCAAAAATGATGCTGATTTCGGCTGATGAAGCTGCCGATGCCGTACAAGAAGTTTTTACAAAACTCTGGCTCAAGCGTAATCAATTTAACCGCATCAGCAATACCGACGCCTATTTTATGCGAGCCGTTCGAAACTATTGTTTGGACCGTATCAAATCAAAACAAGCTAAAGAGAGCCGGTTGGACACAGTCGCTTTTATGATGAAAGCACCTTCATCAGAAAAACAATATGATACTCATGAAGCGGTTAGTATTGTGGAACAGTTGATGATGGAATTGCCTGAAAAACAACGTCTCATAGTACAATTAAGAGATGTTGATGGCTACGAATTCAAGGAAATAGCCCAAATATTAGACATGAATGAAAATGCGATAAGAACCGCACTGTCACGTGCCAGAAAAACTTTAAAAAACGCTTTAATTAAACAATATGAATACGGATTACAAACACATCGACAATATTCTTAACAAATATTTCGAAGGGCTAACCAACCTGCAAGAAGAAGCCGAATTACGCCGGTATTTCCATTCCGATCAAGTATCTATAGATCACGAGCCTTATAAAGCGTTGTTTCAATATTTGAGTCAAGCGCAACAAACCGGCAATCCGCTGCCCATACAAATACCACAACCTAAACGCAGCCGGCGTTTTTATTATGCGGCATCAGTTGCTTTATTGATGGGATTGGGATTGGTATGGCTTTTGCAAAACAATCATAAAACAAGTATTCATTTGAATGACGCAAGTGCAACTATTCAAATGTCCAATCAAAATCCAAAAAAGAAAAAAGAAGCCCAAAAAGAACTCAAAAAATTTACCCGGAATGTCTCGGAAGGTTTGGACAAAACCGGCGCTTTAAGTATTTTCGGACAAACCACTAAAAAAGTATTTAATTTAAAAACCAAAGAAAAATGAAACTGACATTGATTAAAATAATTTTTTAATCATTAAACATTACATATGACATTAATGTTAAAATCAAAAAATAATACATATATGAAACAATTAATATTCCTATTCAGTTTATTTATCGGTCTAACGAGTTTTGCACAAAGCTTGTTTGACAAATATGAAGACGTTGATCAAGTATCTTCGGTAGTCGTAACTGACGAAATGTTTAAATTGCTTAAAGAGATTGAACCCGAAAGTGCTGAAGCCAAAGAAGACATAAGTGTTTTAAGTGACTTAACGGGACTTAAAGTTTTTTCGACTGAAGATGCCGCTACTGCTAATCAAATTGTTAAAGATGCCAACCGGTATATTCAAGATAAAAAAATGGTTGAGTTGATGCGTATCAACGATAAAGATAATAATGTTAAATTTTATATCGTCAAAGGTGACCAACCACATATTGCCAAAGAGTTGATTATGATTCTAAAATCAAAAGACCATCAAAAACCACAAACGGTTATGATGTTGGTAACCGGTAAAATCGATTTGAAAAAACTGTCGAAATTGAATAAAAAAGTTAAAATTATTGACAGTAAATATTTGAAAAAAGTTGAAGAAAAGCAAAGTAACTAAATAGAAATAATAGTAATGTCAAAAAAAATATATAACATATTGATTGTAAGCTTACTTTTATTGCTTATGACGGCTTGCAAAACCGATCCGCTGGAAAATTATTTTGTACAGGCAACAGAAAGCCCCGATTATTTTGTCGTAAATATTCCGGCAAGTATCGTTTCATTTGATGAGGACAAATTAGATTCCAAAACGCTTAAAGATGTACATTCTATTAAAAAAATGAATGTACTGGTTTACAAAAACAACTTTGAGCCGGCTAAAAAGCAATCGGAATTTGAAAAAGCTCATAAAATTATCAATAGTAAACATTATAAAACTTTAACCAAAATCAATAACAAAGGTTATGAAGTGGTCTTTTCATATCAAGGACAACCAACCGGCATCAATGAATTGATTTTTTTGGGAAAAGATAAAGATTACAATTTCGTAATCGGTATGCTAAAAGGGAAAGATGTCAATGTTAATAGTATCGCTAAAGCTATAAAACACATCAAAAAGGTGGACAAATCGCAGGCAGAATCTATCATAGAAATTATAAAACCCAATATTGAAGAAGAAAGTATTGAGTGAAAAGTACTATAATCTTCTTTTTCTCAATTCCAAAAATAACTACAAAATTTGTAATTTGATCAAGCTAATTTAATGTAAATGTTGCGTGATATATTTAAAAGTATAGCCAGTTATGGTGTGGCTATTCGGTATTTTTTTAAATTTCGGCTGTACAAATATCTCTTACTCTTACTGATTTTATTAATGTTTTTTGCCTTTCCGGTCGTTATTTTTGATTTTTTTATCAATTTCGTAGCCGGTTTAATTCCCTATTTCAAAGTTCAGAAATATACCTTATTGACTCTTAATATGGTTGCCGGTATTTCCGGTTTTCTCTTACTTTTGATTTTATCACCGGTATTTTCAATGGTATCCGAAGAAGTTGGAAAATATTTATCGGGACAAACCTACCGGTTTTCCCCCGTGCAACTACTTAAAGATGTTGTGCGTGGTATAAAAATCAGTCTGCGCAATATGTTTTACCAATATATATCTATTGCTATAATTTCTATCGGACTGTATTTTTTACCTGAGATGAAGTTGATACACCTGTTTGGCAATGTTTTAATCGGTTTGATTACAAGCTATTTTTATGGTTTTTCCATACTTGATTATGCCATGGAAAATTACCGGATGTCATACAAATCATCAGTACAATTTGCACATCAACATACAGGCTTGGTTATCGGCTTGGGACTAGTTTATTACTCAATGATTAGTTTGAATGTTTTGATTGAAGGCAGATTGATTTCCCAACATTTATCTGTTTATTGGTCGGCATTTTCAGAAGCTATTGTAGCATTTATCGGGGTAATAGCCGCTAGTATTTTAATGTCTAAATACAAACAAAATGAAGCAACATTGCAAAGCAATGCCGCTTCATAAACGAAACAATAAACTACTCACTCAACATTAAACACAATAGGCAAGGTGTAAGTGACATTTACAGCGCGGTCACGTTGTTTACCCGGTTGCATTTTAGGTAATTTTTGGATGACGCGTCGGGCTTCTTTTTCTAAATCTTTATATTTTGAGCGCGTTTTGATGTCGGTAATTTGTCCGTTTTTGTCAATGGTAAACATTGTAATGATACGTGCCCGCTCCCCCGACAGACCTAAATCTTCGGCGATATCGGCATTGAAATGTTTACTGACAAATCGCCCGATTTTTTCGTTCAAACACTTTTTAAGTTGTTCATTATTGCCTTTACACCCGGGAAAAGTTGGCACACGTTCTACCAAAATCCAACTTATAGGAACATCTGGCTCTTCATAATCATCTGTCTGAATAGAATCCAAAGGTATGATTTTTTTGTCGTCAGGATCAGTTGGCAATAAATCGTCTTCCGCTTTTTTTGATTCGTCTTTTATAATTTTCAGCTCTTGTTTTATAATCCGCGGTTTGCGCTTTTGTACTTTGGGTTTGAATTCTTCAATTTTGATGACTTTGGTTTCATCAATATTTGCTTTTGCCAAATCTAATGTATCCAAATCAATTTTAGATACTTCTGTTTTCAAATTAATCGCCATTAAAGCGACAAACAAACTGACCACCAAGCCAATGAGCATAAAGGTGTTGGTGTAACGATTTAAATCTGCTTTTTTGTTTTTTTTCGGTTTCATGATATATTAATTTAATGGTTAGTTGTTCTGTTATTTGATGTCGGCACTTCGGTACACCACTCCTCCGTCGTGGCACTCAGTGACCTTTATTTCTGCTTCTAATAATATTATCACTCATCTCTCATCCCTTATCTCACTCTCACTTTATCGCTTTTTCGCTTCGCACTTTCTACTAATGTTAAGCAAACCTACTGCCATTGACGGAATGATTTTTGTATAAGCTTTGTAAAACATTTGTAAAATCCTTACAAAACACAAGATGTTGATTAACAGATAATTAAAATTTGAAAGAATCGTCTCACATATTATTTGAACGCTTAAAAGAATCGGTAGCGCAGACTTTTTTAAAAGAAAATCCGGCTACTTCTACCGATTATAAGCAATGGAAAGGGGATGATATCGCCCGCTTTCAAGAAGATTTATTACAAAAAGTAAAAGGACGAGTAAGTGAAAAATGGTTTTACACTTATTTTAAAAATAATTCGGACAAACTACCGCGCATCGATATACTCAATTTATTATCGGTTTATGCAGGCTATCGAAATTGGGCTGATTTTAAACAACAAAATTCAGTAAATGACATTCAACAAAAACCTGTAAAAAAACATATTTTACCCAAAAGTTTATTTATCGGTTTGATTGTTTTAGGTATTATATCCAGTTATTTTTTGATACGTCCGACCAATAAACATGTTCGTTTTTGTTTTAATAACTTACTTAACGATAGTGATAAGCAAATCCACATCAGCTGGATTTTACCGGATGAGTCGGAAAAGAAATTGACTTTAAATGACCATTGTGTTGAATTGCATACCGGTTTAAATGAGATTCAACTGCGAATTACATCGCCTTATTATGTCGATAAACTGATTAAACGAAAAATTCCTTCATCGGATTATACCGAACAAATAGATTTACGCCCCGATCTGATTGCGTTGCTTTTACAACACTACTCACAATCAGATACCGACAATTGGCAAAAACGCCGAAAGAAATTGCAGAAATTTATAGCCGATGATGCCATGATTTTTCAACAATTGCCCCAAAAGGAAGGTATAGAACTATTTGATAAACAGGATTTTATCAACCAACTCTGCATCCCGACCGGTTGGTTGAAAAATATGGAAATATTAGAAATAACCTATCAAAATGCCAAAGTTATCAAACTGCGATTTCGCATTAAAACAGACCAATGAAAAAATTGATATACATATTATTACTGCTTAGTGTAGCTTGCGGTGGCGGTAAAGACGGTTTAAAAGTATCGCAAAAGTCCGGAGAAAATCAAATTGTAAAACAACAGTTTGAAAAAAAAGTTTTACCGGTAAAACCGATAATTAATCATTCAAAAGATTCGCTGACTCAAGCAAGTTTTGATGCATTAGCTAAACAGAAAATAACGCGATTTTTTGATATGATTAACTTGACCAAGCAAGCTAAAACCACAAAAGACTTTATAAATTTTACGACAGATAATGCCAAAAAGTTATGGTTAAAACCCGATAATGCCAAGTTGTTTTTGCAACAGTCGGCTATACAAAAAGTGGACAGTCTTAAATTGATAGCTTTAACATTTCAAAAGTTTCAAGCACAACAATCCGATGAAATGCTGGCAACTTACCGCTTGCGATATGAAATTTTCAAAAACGGACAAGCTCAAGTCCGTCAAACCCAAGCAAAGTTCTATTTTAAAATTCTCAATCTGGATTTAGACGGACAAAGTTATCAAAGTTTAAAAAGCAAGATTGTTAGGATTGGTAGATAAGTCCGATGACCGATGTTAGATGTTGTTAATTCTTAATTAATTTAAACACCGCTTTATCGCCTGTTTTGTTTTCAATACTTAAAAAGTACATGCCCGTTTGTAAATTGGATAGCTTTATTTGTGGCGCAAAGTTGCTTTTATAAATGACTTGTCCTTGCATATTTTGAATACTAATGCTTTTGATACTTACTTCATTAGGCGCTTGAATGTTAAGATATTCATTTATTGGATTTGGGTAAACTTCTATGGTTTCTTTAAAGGCTTCAGTTATCTCAAGCGCATCACACTCGGCTTGGGTTTCTACATAAGTTGCTGTATCATCAATGGCAGCAGGCCAATTAATATTCATAAACCATGCACTGTCAACAAATACGCAAATTAAATTGGGGTTATAGGTCGCATCAAAAGTTGTGAGATTAGGGCTATTACCAATTTTCATCCTCAATTCGGTTAATTGATTGGAAAAACATTCTAACCATTCTAGATTGTTTAAATGTGAAACATTTAAACTTGTTAATTGATTGTGTTGACAGGCTAAAAGCTCTAAGTGTGTATTATGAGAAACATCGATATCTGTTAACTGATTATATGAAAAAGTAAACCATTCCAAATCAAGGTTATTTGAGACGTCTAAACTGGTCAATTGGTTATTGTCACACCAAAAACGCATCAAATCTGGATTTTGTGAAACATCCAAAGAAGTTAACTGATTATTCATACACGAAAATGATTGTAAATGTACATTTTGCGTAACATCTAAATCGGTTAATTGATTAAAACTACATTTAAACCTTACTATGTGTGTGTTTTGTGAAATATTTATGGTAGTCAAATCATTATCCTGACAATAAAGAGTATATAAATTTTGAAAATCTTCGATTCCGGTTAAATCCGTAATACTCAATCCTTGTACATGTAACTGATGAACTGTATTAATTCTTGAAGTTAGCACATAATTATCATTAGCTATTCCATTTCCCATACTACTGGCATCACCAATTGTTACGGTATTGCCATCAGCATCATGGGTTTCAAGATAATTTTCAAAGTTATCATCGGGCACATAGGTTTGTTGTGCATAGGAAAAGCCCGTTAATAAAACAAAAAGAAGCGTAACAGATAGTGTTTT
>JALWLE010000093.1 GCA_026996605.1 Flavobacteriales bacterium | reverse complement strand
ACCCAACCGTGCCCTTTAAATTTTTTAGCAAAATCAATAGTAGCCACTGTATTGGCATAGCTAAAATAAAACCGGTCGGGAAATTCTTTGCGGTCTATACGGTCTTCCAATAAGTTGATTTCGTGCGCCAACATTTTTTTCAAACGATTCTTGGTCACGTATCGTCCGTCTGCTTCACGTCCGTAAATGGCATCACTAAATTCCTTGGAATATGCCGACATGGCTTTGGCAATCGTACCGGATGATGCGCCCGCTCTAAAAAAATTACGCGCTGTTTCTTGTCCGGCGCCAATCTCTGCAAATGAACCGTAAATGTTTTGGTTCAAATTGATTTTCAAAGCTTTTTGCATCGGCGTAGGTGCCGATTTAAGTTCGATATCCCCTTTTAATTTTATAGACATAGTCCAGTTTTAATTTTTGCCAAAAATAGCAAAACTAATGGAATATGCTAAAATAATTTTAATAATTTTAAGGAGTGCTATCGTTATTATCTTCAATATTTTGCGTTATAGGACTATTATCAGGAACTTCAGTTCTAGTTGGCTTTACCAGATCTTGCGGCATATCTTTAGTGGCATCAAAAATTATACGTAACAGCTTGCTAAATGATTCTTCAATATCTTTTGTTTCAAGTAAAATACTAATATACAGATTAGAATTTTTCAATGAGCTTTCATCTTGTTGAATACGAATAACTTGCCGGTTGATAATATCTTCTAAATTAGCATCTAATCCGGTAGTTTTATACAATCTTCTTAATTGATTAAAATCTCTGTTTACCAATGCCTTTTGCATATCATTCATCAGATTAACCATAATATTCCTGATTTTTTCCAAATCTTGTTTTTGCTCATCAGTCAGTTCACTATGCGTATTATCAACATATTCCTTACTTATTTTGCTGATAAAATGCATAGACTGAATCAAATCTTGAATTTTGTCTAATAATTTGATATAGTTATTACTGATAATAATATCTTTATCCCTATTATTTTTGATGATATAATACAGCTTATCACGTAATTTGTTACCTTGTTTATAAAGCTTTTTAACATTTTTATCATTCTTTTTCAGTAAATCCAAATCATAAGCTTTTAATCCGTCTATTGTATTGGCATACAATTTATTGATATATCCTATAACTTTATTGATATTTTTTAAACTTTCGGCAATCAGTAATTCGGTTGATTTTTGTTCGTCAAGTTCTTGAGTACTATTATCAAAATCAAAAAATTCTTCTTTTTCTGCAGCTACTTCTTCATTGTGCTTGCGTTGACTTCGGTATAGCATAAAGAGTTCGGCAATAAAGAATATGATAGCCAGATAAAATCCGAATTTATATATCAACACGGCAAATGTAAAGGCAATAAAAAATGCAGACAAAGCTGTTAAAAACCATCCACCGATGACGTTTAATACACCGGCGATTCTATAGACGGCACTTTCGCGTCCCCAAGCCCGGTCAGCCAATGAAGCCCCCATAGCGACCATAAAGGTTACGTAAGTTGTTGATAAGGGTAAGTGCATTGAAGTAGCAATCGAAATCAAAATTGCAGCAACCAACAGATTAACTGAAGCCCGTATCATATCAAATTCGGGCATATCTTTTTTAACTTTGATAGCAGGTGTTCTAAAACGGCTGTCAATCCACATTTGGGTTGATGAAGGTAGGACAGCCGTAAAAGCTTTGTTTAATCCCATAGCTGCTTTGACAACTGCTCTTGAAACCGGATTGGCTTGAAAACGTTCGTCCTTGTCCCCTTGCGCAGATAAATCTATAGCAGTTTTGGCAACCTTTTGGGCTTTGCTCGAAAACCATAAGGTTAAAACCATAATCGTGGCTGCACCAATTAAAAATATAATGGGAGTTGGTACTTTTTTACCTAAAACCGTCATCATAAATTCTGTTGCCGGTTGTCCCGAACCTATCCATGCTTCATATGAATTGTAACCGGCAATAGGTACTCCTATAAAATTTACCAAGTCATTTCCGGCGAATGCCAATGCCAATGAAAATGTACCAAGTAAGATAATTAACTTTAAAACATTAATATTAAAGAATTTAACTAAAACAAAAGAAACTAAAGTCCAAAATACAAGACTAATGCTTATAATATATAATGTATAATCATGAATATAAGATTTAATATCACCGTAAAAATCGGTTCCTTTTAAACCTTTTAAAATGATAAAATACGTTATGGAGGCTATAGCCAAACCGCTAAATATAGATGTTGCAACTACTCTTTTTTTGGCATCAAACTGAAACGTAAAAACTAAACGTGAAATATATTGCACAATAGCCCCGACGGTAAAGGCAATAACAACTGATAAGAGTATTCCGGAAATAATTTTTAATGCACTGGATGAATTAATATACAATGCTATTTCTCCCAAATCAGCTCCTTGTTGTAAGGTTTTAACCAATCCAACACCAACAGCAGCCCCGAGTAAATCAAAAACGATAGAAACCGTGGTAGAAGTCGGCATACCCAAACTGTTAAAAATATCCAATAAAAAGATATCCGCTAACATTACTGCTAGAAAAACCACCATAATATCGTAGAAGGTAAACATACCCGGATTAAAAATACCTTTACGTGCTACTTCCATCATACCACTGGAAAAAACCGCTCCGATAAAAATACCCAAACTAGCAGTAATCATAATAGTTTTGTAGCTAAAAACTTTTGAACCGATAGCAGAATTTAAAAAGTTAACAGCATCATTACTAACACCGACAATTAAGTCAATGATTGCTAAAATCAGTAAGATAATGACTAAAATTAGAAAGATATTCATAATAGTTGTATAAAATTATTTTGTTAATTCAAAATTAGAAAAATATCAGTATGATAATATCTACTTTGATTTTTTTACGATTTATTTACATTCCTTAATGTAATCTACAAGTTTTGCAGTAGGCAAGCCCATAATATTATAATACGAACCTTTGATTTTTTTGATGCCAATCAGACCAATCCATTCTTGAATTCCGTAAGCGCCGGCTTTATCAAAAGGTTTATATCGGTCAATATAATAATTGATATCTTTGTTTTTCAATTTTTTAAAATAGACTTCCGAAATATCGGCAAAGGTCAAAATATCTTTTTTAGTCCGCAGACAAACGCCCGTTATAACTTCATGTTTTTTACCGGACAATGCTTGTAACATTTTTTTGGCAGCTGTTTTATTTTTAGGTTTTTCTAAGATTTCACCGTCTAAAACAACTATGGTATCTGCAGTTATCAACAGTTCATCTTTTTTTAGCTTATCATATGCCAATGATTTTTTAATAGCCAAATATTCGGGGACTTCTGTCGCCGGTAAAATATTAGGATAAGCCTCGTCGGCTTTTATAGATACCGTTTTAAAATCCCAATCCATCTGTCGTAATAATTCTTGTCGGCGTGGCGATGCACTTCCTAATACAATTTTGTATTTCATCTGTTTATTTTTTATTTTATCATTATGGTCATATGTAACCTTTGATGATTAAAATAATTATTTCCTTGTGTGTTTAATAATTATTTTAATCATGTCGGTTTCATATTTTATCTTTTTTCGATTGCGAATATAAAAAATAATTGGGTTTTGATTGAAATTTGTGGGTATTAAAATGCTTCTATAATCATGTCACCCCTTCGGGGTTCAATGGAATGGTTTTATTGTTTTATAAAAAAAAACAATTTTTAATTCTTAATACAAAACTGATAAAAATCAATTTTTATATGTTTTTTTAAATTTACATTTGAAACAAAATTAACTTTATGGAAAGAACCAGCAGAAAAAATCCTGAAATAGAACAATTATTTACCAATGCCGAAGCTTGGGAAGCTTGGGAAAGCAAGCTCGTTTGGGGTAGTATCATTACGGCAATTATTTCGTTAGGAATTCTAGGTATCATTATCAATCATTTTTTACTCAAATGAGAGAAATTGCTTTACAATTGAATTATCAAGACAACCGGTGGCATGCTCACAATGAACAAATCAGCATCAATGCTGATGAATTATCCGGTTTAGATGCTCAAATTAAGGATTATTTAATAAAGAATTATAAAAAAGGGAACTTTAAAATCCGTTTTTATTTCGATTTTAACAATTTTCCCCTTTGGATGCGTCAATATATGCCGCATTATTTTAATCGTGAAACGGTTGTTAGTATCTAGTAGTAAGTTGGATAAGAGATAAGGGATAAGGGACCAGAAATTAATATCCGACATCGGACGCTTCGATACAATCCCGATTAGCATCGGGATCACTCAGCGACCTACGTAGCAGAATCAAAGGTCACTGAGTGTTCCAAACGAAGTTTGGAATGTACCGAAGTGCCGACATCAAATAACTATATAACCCCCAACGAAAGTTGGGGCACGCAATTAACCAAATAACCAAATAACCAGTTTAACCAATTAACCATATCATCAACAATTATGAATCAAATCAACAAAAAATGGACAAGCGGGATGAGTCGTACCGAAGACTGGTGGTCGGCTTGGCTCGGCTTATTTTTCTTCGGATTAGGACTTTTAACTATTTGGGGACTGGATGTAGTCGGTTGGATTGCCAAGCCCAAAACTTGGGAATTAACCAATTTACTACAAGATTTTTCTTGGTCCAAATTGCTAAAAGTATCTAGCAAAACTTATCAGCATTGGCATCCCCTACTTTCATTATTTGTAACTTACGTAGTCTTTGTTTTAACCACAACATTGGGGGCTTATTACCAAAAACTCAACGTCAAAAAGTTTTTTACCGGTTTTACCATTATATTCTTTTTGACATGGCTATCTTGGATTATCGGACATGAAGCCCATTTGTCCGCCATTGATGCCGTCGTCAAAAAACATAATTATTATCAAGAATTTAATTTAAGTTGGGGGTTACAACTTGGTGGTGGCGCTTCCTATATGCTTGCCTTACTTATTGGTCTAATCATTGGTAATTTTTTCAAAGGTTTTGCCAATAAAATCAAGGAAGCTGCCAAACCCGAATGGTTTATCAAAACCGGTATCGTCTTACTCGGTATTAAACTGGGTATCATGACTATGAAAGCAGCCGGATTTACTTACGAACTGACGCTAGCTGGTGCAGCAGCGGCTTTTGTAGCCTATCTATTGTTTTGGCCTATAGTCTATTATATCGGGCGTAAATATTTCAAACTCAATCGTTCGTCAGCAGCTGTTTTATCATCCGGTATTTCTATCTGTGGGGTTTCCGCTTCCATTGCGACTGCCGGTGCTATCAAAGCCAAACCGGTTATTCCGATAGCCGTTTCTACTTTGATTTTGGTCTTTGCCATGTTCGAATTAATCATTTTACCACCGGTAATGACCAATTTGGCACCCAATCAGCCCATAGTCAACGGTGCAGCCATGGGAATGACCGTCAAAACCGATGGCGCCGATGCTGCTGCCGGTGCTATTCTTGACCAATTGATGATATCTAAACATTTGAAACAAACCGGTGAACAATGGGAAGAAGGTTGGATATTGAGTGCCGCTTTATTAACTAAAATCTGGATTGATATTTTTATCGGTATTTGGTCCTTTATTTTGGCTTTGGTTTGGATAAGAAATGTCGATAATAAACACGAGAAAGAGAAAATACCGAAATCGGAAATATGGTTCCGCTTACCGAAATTTGTCATGGCATATATGTTGGTATGGCTTATTTATCTCGGTTTGATGTATTTCTTCCCGGATGTGGTTCCGCATGCCAAAATCGGAGGACATATCGTACAAGGTGGATTTCGTAAATTGATGTTTATGCTGACATTTTTAAGTATCGGTGTCATTACCGATTTCAGTAAACTTAAAGGTATGGGACGTTTGGCTGTTTTATATGCCATTGCATTGTTTGCCATTATTGCACCTATTGCTTATGTAGTTGCCTATTTGTTCCATCACGGTATGTTGCCGCCTGTTGCGAAATAACTTGTAATGTTGAAAAAACTAAAAATATTTTGAGCCGCTCGATTTATCGAGTGGCTTTTTTTAGTACTTTTACAGTCCTTTTTAAATATTCATTTATGATTAAAAAAATAGTTTTATTGTGGTTCGGCATCCTAGCTTTTTCTGCTTGTAATAATTCTAAAAACACCGGTAATCTTTTAGTCGAAGGGACTGTCAAAGGTTTACGGCTAGGCACTTTGCAAATCAAACAATTGCAAAAAGATAGTTTGGTTGTCGTTGATTCGGTAAAAGTCGATGGTGATGAAAAATTTGCTTTTCATACCACTATTGATGAGCCACAAGTTATGGTATTGGTCTTGCCCGAAGTTAAAGACGGCAGAATTCTGTTTTTTGCCGCCCCCAATGATACCATTCATATTTTTACGTTTGTTGAAAGTTTCGGATTAAACCCGATTGTCAAAGGCGGAGTCAATCAAACCGAAAAAAATGCTTATGATAAAATGATTAAGCAATTTAATAACAAAGAAATGGATTTGTTTAAAGCCAAATTTGAAGCCGGTAAACAGCATTTACTTCAAGAAGCGGATTCGCTCGGCAAAAAATTGGATAACTTACAGCGCAAACGCAAACTTTATACTTTAAATTTTATTTTTAGAAACAAAGACAAAGCTATTGCCCTTTATATTGCCATGATGGAATTTTATAACAATCCCAAAGCCTTGGATACGATTTACAAAACGCTACCGGAAAGCATCAAACAATCGGTATATGCCAAGCAAATCAAGAAAATATTAGAGCAAAAATAATCATGCGAACATTTTGGTTTATCATTATTTTATATGTCAGTAGTACGGTTTCCGGTCAAAAAACAGCTTTGGAAACTTCCGGTGATATTTTGCAATTTGCCCTACCGGCTACAGCTTTGGCTTCGACATTTATGTATGAGAGTGATGATAAACCGCATTGGCAGTTTTTAAAAAGTTATGCTGTCACTTTGATAACGGTGCATTCACTAAAGCGAATCATTGACAAACCGCGACCAAACGGCGGGCACTACAGTTTTCCATCGGGGCATACGGCATCGTCTTTTTCCGGAGCGGCGTTCTTGCAAAGACGTTATGGTTGGAAAATAGGCATTCCTGCTTATTTGGTAGCGAGTTTTGTCGGTTATACCCGTATCAAAGCCCGTAAACACGATATTTATGATGTGATAGGCGGTGCCAGTATTGCTATTGCAAGTAATTTATTGTTTGTCAAGCCGAATAAGAACAAAAGCTTATCGCTACAACTGTTAAAAGTTGAAAATTATTATCTGGTCGGTTGTAGTTATCATTTTTGATTTTTTTCAAAAAACAACGCATATAATAATCCTTGCAGAAGCGCTGCTATAGCAATGTAAACCATAAAAATAATACTGAATAATTGTCCGAAAAAACCAATCATAATAGGCAATAAAGTCAATTTGATACTTTTGCCGTAAAAGAATGTAACCAAAGCACCTTCTTCCAGATGTTTGTCTTTCAAGTTTTTGAGCAAAGGATACCAGGCAAAAACAGGTCCCATACTGATGATGCCTGCCAATAGACTAAATACATAGGTTTGCCACCGAGGTTTACCCTGCAACATTTGCCCAATACGTTCCTTTGGAAAATAGTAATTGATAAGCGCGGTCAAAAGAATAACCAATAGAAAAACCGGTAAAATCTTAATCGAATTTTTTAAGAAATACTTTAAACTATCTATAGTTTTAGAGGCATCAACAACATACAGCAGTATATATAAAAGTACGACAAAACCTAAAAACTTAACGCCTTTAAATTCATGTTCTTTCCCTGCTGCTTCTTTATTTAATGGCTTCATAGGTTACAACTATTAATAAACTAGTAATCAATGTAAATATAATCGCCATTGCGTTTCTAACGATGACAAATTTTTTTCCGAAAAATTCTATTTCCATAGGAATTTGTACAATTCCCAAACTAACCCAAGCCAACAAAAAAGCGGTAACTGCGTACAAAGAGACTCCCATTTTGAGTAATTCGCCCCCCAAAATATAGCTCAACATGGCATTCCCCATCATAATAGCACCAAGAAATAATCCGTAAATGGTATCAGTTAGCGGCATTCCCGTAAAAACCTGTTTAACTTGCTCGGGTTTTATAAAAGTAATAAGTATGGCAGACAAGCCTAATACGCCTAAAATCATCGGTAGCATATAATAAATGGAAAAAACTGCTTGCTTTAAAATCCGGCTAAATTTCGGACGCGTTTTAATCTTCTTCATTTTTTGACTGTTTAAAACCTTTAAATCTATAATCTTCAATGCTTTTATCTTTATACCGATGGTATAAAAACAAAGGCAACAACACAAATACCATGAATAAAACTCCAAATCCCATTATCTTACTATACAGTCTATTATGAACAATGTATTGCAAGTAGAGTCCGTATCCGAACCATATTAAATTAATCAGTAATAATATTTGTAAGAGTCGTTTCATTTTTCTTGCCGGTTAGTCGGTTATTTGGTTATTTGATGATGTTGGTTATATGGTTAAAAAATTATTTGATTTCAGATTTCTAATGTCTGTAAATCTCAGAATTATGCGCATCATATTTTGTACTGTTCATTAATAATTTGTGTCATTTCGATAGAGCGAGGCACGAGTGATGAGAAATCTGATTTTCCATTTACACATTATTTACTCATACAGCTCTAATAAAATCTGCAACATATCGATAGCCGCTTCACTGATTTTGGTACCGGGTCCGTAAATACCAACGACGCCGGCATCAAATAAATATTGATAATCTTGTTTGGGAATAACACCGCCGGCAATAACCAAGATATCATCACGTCCTATTTTTTTCAGTTCTTCGATGACTTCGGGTACCAGTGTTTTATGACCGGCTGCCAAAGACGAAACCCCTAGTATATGCACATCATTTTCAGCAGCTTGCTTTGCCACTTCGTTAGGTGTTTGAAACAGCGGACTGATATCCACATCAAATCCGATATCGGCATAAGCGGTCGCCACCACTTTGGCACCGCGATCGTGTCCGTCCTGCCCCATTTTGGCAATCATAATACGGGGACGTCGTCCTTCTGCTTCGGCAAAACGGTCGGCTAATTCACGCGCTTTTTTAAAGCTGTCGTCGTTTTGAATTTCGTTGGCATACACACCTGATACAGTTTGAATTTGTGCTTTATACCTGCCGTAAACCGCTTCGAGCGCATCGGATATTTCGCCTAATGTTGCTCTTGCTTCGGCAGCTTCTACAGCCAAAGATAATAAATTTTCGTTTTCGTCACGAGCTGCCTGTGTTAATCTTTGTAAGATTTCTTGAACTTTTTCATTATCCCGCCGGGCTTTGATTTTTTGTAATTTTTCGATTTGGGTTTGTCGCACCAATTCGTTATCAATTTCTAAAATAGGAATGGGTGCTTCTTTATCTAATTGATAAGCATTAACCCCGACTATAATATCTTTTCCACTATCAATACGCGCTTGTTTAATGGCAGCCGCTTCTTCAATTCGTAGTTTAGGAATGCCTTTTTCAATGGCTTTGGTCATACCGCCCAAACTTTCAACTTCCTGAATGAGTTCCCATGCCTTACGGGCAATTTCATCGGTTAATTTTTCAACATATTTGCTGCCCCCCCACGGATCGACCGTTTTGGTTATCATGGTTTCTTCTTGTAAAAAAATCTGTGTATTTCGGGCAATTCGTGCCGAAAAATCAGTTGGTAAAGCAATAGCTTCATCCAAGGCATTGGTATGCAAAGATTGGGTTCCGCCAAAGGCTGCCGCAGCCGCTTCAACCAAGGTCCGCATGACATTATTGTAAGGGTCTTGCTCGGTCAAACTCCAGCCGCTTGTTTGCGAATGCGTCCGCAACGCCAATGATTTGGGATTTTCGGGTTTAAACCGCTTGACTATTTTTGTCCAAAGCATTCGGGCAGCACGCATTTTGGCAATTTCTTGAAAATGGTTCATACCTATTCCCCAAAAAAAGGATAAGCGCGGGGCAAACCGATCTATTTTCATACCGGCTTTAAGACCGGTACGAATGTATTCCAGTCCGTCAGCCAAGGTATATGCCAATTCAATTTCAGGTGTGCCACCGGCTTCTTGAATATGATAACCGGATATGCTGATAGAATTGAATTTAGGCATGTATTTAGCTGTAAATTCAAAAACATCAGAAATGATTTTCATCGAGGGTGCCGGTGGATAAATATAGGTGTTTCGCACCATAAATTCTTTGAGAATATCGTTTTGAATAGTACCCGAAAGTTGTTGTAAATCAACGCCTTGCTCTTTAGCCGCGACAATATAAAAAGCCATAACCGGCAGTACGGCACCGTTCATGGTCATGGAAACAGACATTTGATCGAGCGGAATATCATCGAACAAAATTTTCATATCTTCAACCGTGTCAATAGCCACGCCGGCTTTACCGACATCGCCTTTGACACGCGGGTGGTCGGAATCATAACCGCGATGCGTAGCCAAATCAAAGGCAACGGATAGTCCTTTTTGACCGGCTGCCAAATTGCGTTTGTAAAAAGCGTTACTCTCTTCCGCTGTTGAAAATCCGGCATATTGTCGAATAGTCCATGGACGCCGTACATACATAGTAGAATAAGGACCGCGTAAATATGGTGGTATGCCCGCTACAAAACCTTCGTGCGGAAAAGTTGTTTCAGTCTGCTTTGTTGACTTTATTTTAAGTGATTGAAAATCTTTTCGTCGTTGTGTCATAAGCTGATTTATGAAGAACAAATATACTTAATTTTATTGAGGAATCGATGACTTTTTATTGCTTCATAGTTTGATTAGTCCTTTAATGATTGTATTTGCTTCAGACTATAATTCTGCTTTCTATTTGAGGAAATGAGGAATAAGTGCCTAGTACCAAGTGGAAAGTGCTTAGTGCGGTTTTGTACTTCATACATTATATAACTCATTGATGATTATTTTTTATACCATACTAAAATTTTAGGAAATAAGGATAAGTGAGTTGAAAGTTGATAACTCTGTTATTATAAAACACTTCTAATTTTAAAAATCTAAATTCTACTTTTTTAAGGTATTGTAATTACAATTATTATTTCATTATCAATTTACCTGTCTGACTCGTCTAATCAGAATTTCATCATCAGAGAAACTCATCCAAGCAAAATCATAAACATAATAGAAAGTTTTGCCATGTGAATTGACATGTAAATGGGTGTGATACAGATAATTAAATTTCTTTTTCTCAAGCACGATACGTTTTATCTTAATTTGGGTTTTATTTTTACCCATTAATTCAAGAAGAATACTTCGGTTACGGTGCAAAATTTTGTCAATCTGTTCCGTTGCTTGTTTGGTGGCTTTTCGTAGATTAAGATGATAATAATTTTTGCATTTGGTCGAACAAAACAATTTATCGGTTCGTCCGGTAATTTCGTTGCTGCAAACTTTACATTTTCTGGTTGTCATTATTTTGTTTATTTGTTTAATCGATTATTTGAAGATATTGATGAACTGATGAATTGAGAGTGATATATTTACTTCTCATAAGTCAAATGCTTTTATAGACCACTCACTATCCAATCGGAGAATCCGGTTATTCGTTAGATAAATGTTGTGATATTTCAATTTTACAAACTCATTAATTCAATATTTAATTTAATTGATATAAAACCGATATGATTAAAATAATTATTAAACACACAAAGCCCGTTCCGATTGATATCGGGAGAAATGATTATTTTAATCATCAAAGATTATCCCTACATTCGTCGGGAACAATAATGTTAAAATAAAAATAAACAGATTAAAATAATTTTATCCGTTTATAACGGTTAATAACGGATAAGGTTATTAACTTTTATCATACAAATATAAAACTTTTTGTAATTACTTGTTAATCAAACTAATATTTTTATCCGTTTTTAACGGTTATTATACGGTTATATGAATTTTTAGGTAAGATGTAGTATTTTTTTTATTAGGTTTGCTTTTAGAAAGCTTATAATTTTTTAAGATGATTCCGATAAAAAGTTTGTTTTAAATATTTAGCATATGAAAATCGTTATATATCAACCAGTTAAACAAAGTCACCGGATTAAAATCAAAATACCTTATCAATTTACTGATGAAAGAGCTTTATTAAAAACGATTGAAGGGAGGTTTTATCATAAAAATCAGAAATTATGGAGTGTACCGAATACTAAAGAAAATTGGGATTTGTTACAACTTATCTTTAAGAATAAATATCAAATAGAAAAGCCCAACAAGATTCCCAAAATACCTTCAGTAATTTTAAATGAAAAATCGTTAAATGAATTGGCAAAAGTTTATCAAAAATTGGTTATGAAATCCTATAGTGAACATACTATTCGGAACTATAAAGCGGAATTGTCCAATTTTTTTAAATATTTTGAAAATTTTGACTTAAAAAAACTCGATAAAGAACAGATTGAGAGCTATATTTTTTATCTGATAGAAAAATACAAAATCAGTGAAAGCAAGCAAAATACGGTTATTAATGCCATCAAATTTTACTATGAAAAAGTATTGGAATTACCACGAGAATTTTATGATATTCAGCGACCGAAACGCCCTAAAACCTTACCAAATGTATTGAGTCAAGATGAAGTATTACGCCTGATTAATTCGCCCAAAAACATCAAGCATAAAGCCATGCTATATACATTATATAGTTGTGGACTTCGGGTTAGTGAATTATTAAATTTACGCATTAAAGATATCCGTAGCGATTTGGGATATGTGTTTATAAAAGGAGCCAAAGGTAAAAAAGATAGGCATACGGTTTTATCTGATTATTTATTGGAAATATTAAGAGAATATTTTTTACAACATAAGCCTGCATACTGGTTATTTGAGGGACAATCGGGAGGTAAATATTCTGCAAAGAGTGTTCAAAAAATTTATCGTAAAGCCCAACAAGAAACCGGTGTTAATCCCTGGTCCACGCCACACACCTTAAGACATTCATTTGCAACGCATTTATTAGAAAACGGCGAAAATTTGAGGAATATACAAATTATGTTAGGGCATGAAAGTAGTAAAACAACAGAAATTTACACGCATGTTATCAATATAAATAACAAAAAAGTAAGAAATCCTTTGGATATTATCATAAAACAACATAAATTTGACAACAGAAAGAAATAGATAATTTGTATGATGGAATTAGGGAATTGGAAGGACAGATGAAATGGATATAACAGACATACCAAAGTTAAGATTCTGATATACAAGTGTTGTGAAGCAATTAAAGAAAGAATTTTTTATCAA
>JALWLE010000092.1 GCA_026996605.1 Flavobacteriales bacterium | reverse complement strand
ATACCGGGCAGTTTGGCTATTTCGTCCACTATTTCAGTCAGTAATTTTGAAGGGTAATCCATAAATGCAAAGATAAGGCATTCATCGAAAATGTTAAGGTTTTTTAGAATATAATTTGTAAATGTCTCTTATAGCCGGTACTGAATTTGAGTTACATGAAATAAGATAGCTGTTTATTATAAAAAGAGTAATAAGCTTTTATAACTAAATGCTTAATTTAAAGAATCGTATTTAAATTTTTCGTTATACAAAATATATCAAATCCGGTAAAATTTCTTTGTATTTGTCTTCCAAAAATTTCATATCGCGTTTTTTTACGACTGCCATAACTACCATGTCTTTGGGTGGGCGTTTGTAGTAAACGGCATCGCCTATGGTTTTTGTAACCACTTTGGTAAAGCCCCTTTCCAAATCTCCATCTTTAAAATCGTTGTTGATCACACGACTGACATAGATTTTAAAAGAGTTGGAAACTTTCATTGTCATTTTGAGTTTTTTGGGTTTGTCCATAGTAGTAGGAATTTAATGAATAATACTTGAGTTCTAATAACAAATATACGAAAATGTTTTTATGTCTGATGATTTGGTTAATCGGTTATTTGGTTATTTGATGAACTGATGAATTGATGAACTGATGAATTGAAAAATTGAGAAGCAGGTCATTGAGTGTCCCGATGATCCCGACATGCGTCGGGAGGATTGTATCGAAATGACCGGATTTGTGTGGAACTGATGAACTGAGGGGTTGATGAGTTGAGAAATTTTTGTGCAATGTAGGAAGTAATTCTTTTAGAATTTTACTAGTTAAAACCACTTATAAATCCGTTTTTTTTTCGTAAATTTGCCTGTATAATTTTAAAAAACAAAAGATTATGGCAAGTATTAAGAATTTAAAAAAAGACATCAATTATCTTTTTGGTGAAGTAATTGACGAAGTCAATTATAAACAACTTTTAAAACCGGATGTTGATAACGATAAAGCAGATGCTATTATTGATGAAGCGGTGACGGCTTACGAAGATTTTTATAATAAAATCAGTGCCGGTAGAAAAGCGGAAAATAAGAAAGCCTATTTTAAAAATTTAGATGAAGAAATCAATCAATCCGTAAAAAGTTTATTGGATAAGATTGAAGCTTTATAAATTAATATGTCTGTTTGACAGTTAAAATATTGCAAGGTTTGAAGATAAAATTATAGATTTCTTTCCGGTAATAGTCCGGTAGAGTAGGCAGTTGGAATAAAAACTTATTTTAACGCCTCATTTCATCAAATTATATGCAGAAATTTGTTTGAAGTAATAAAAATGCCTAAAAAATAAGGTATTTACTAAAATTCCACCGCTTCCGGTGGTTTTTTTAATCGTAAGTATAATTTTAACACATGGCAAACGCACCATATTGTATTATTCAGGAATACCATAAAATATTAATGTAACCAAGTATAATGATTTGTAAATTCCTTAATATCAGCTCCGTAAGAGCTGAACTGTTTGTATCAAGATAAATTAATAATAACAAATAGCTCCGTAGGAGCGACCTGTAATATGCATTATTGATAATTTTATTAGGGCGCCCCGAAGGGGCTTTATTATTGTAATGGTATTATGTTCTACAAACAGGATGCATATAAGGGACTAAAAGAAATATTTTAATTTTTTTATAGTGCGTTTGTCCTGAATTTTAACATATAATTATTTAATAACATAAAAAAATGCTCTAACTTAGCAGTTCGTTTCAAAATGAAAGAATTATGATAGCAAAGAGAAAACAAAAAGATTGGAACAGTATTAAGACCAATGATTCGTGGCAGATTTTTAAAGTGATGTCTGAATTTGTCGAGGGTTTTGAAAAAATGAATAAAATAGGTCCTTCGGTTACGATATTCGGGTCTGCACGGACCAAAAAAGATGCAGAACATTATAAATTAGCTCAAAAAATTGCCAAAAAACTGGCAAAAGAAGGCTTTGGTATTATTACGGGTGGCGGACCCGGAATTATGGAGGCTGCTAATAAAGGTGCCCAAAAAGGTCATGGTGCTTCAGCCGGATTAAATATCGTATTACCCTTTGAGCAAGAAGCTAACCCGTATATTGACCCTGATAAATTAGTTGATTTTAAGTATTTTTTTGTTCGAAAAGTAATGTTTGTTAAATATGCACAAGCATTTGTGGTTATGCCGGGTGGGTTTGGTACTCTTGATGAATTATTTGAAGCATTGACGTTAATACAAACCAAAAAAATCGAAAAATTTCCGGTTATTTTATTCGACACAGAGTTTTGGGGTGGTTTGATCGATTGGATTAAAAGCAAATTGCGTGATGAATATCATTATATCAGCCCTAAAGATTTAGATTTAATTCATTTGACTGATGATGTAAACGAAGTGGTTAAAATCATTGTTGATTTTTATAAAAAACGCCATTTGAGTCCGAATTTCTAATGGGTAAAGTTGATACTTTGGCAAACTCAGTAACCCGAAGTAAAGAGTTGAAAGGGCGTGGTTTCGATACAATCCCGATTACCATCGGGATCATTCAGCGACCTTCTATGGTAGGTGACTGAGTGTTCCGACTTAAGTCGGAATATGCCGAAGTCACCGGTCGTTGAAGCAGCATCAAAGGTTGTTGTGTATTCCGAATGAAGAGAGAGATGTATCGAGCCGGCACTGAGTGTCCCCCAGACAGTAGTCGGGGGAATATATCAAAGCGCCTGACATCAAATAACCCCTAAAATAATAAGGGTGGACAAACAAACAAATAAGCAAATAAACAAACAAACAAATGAAATTTTATTTTTATATACTTTGGATATCTTTATTCATTATTAAGTCAGAAGCTCAAACTCAACTTAAATTAATGAGTTACAATCTGTTAGGTTATCCGTCCGCTACGGGAACCGATAGAAAAGATGAGTTGCGATATATATTAAACAGTTATCAACCTGAT
Source organism: Flavobacteriales bacterium (assembly GCA_026996605.1). GTDB lineage: Bacteria > Bacteroidota > Bacteroidia > Flavobacteriales > Flavobacteriaceae > WGBX01. Next base: position 10,288 of record JALWLE010000092.1, on the reverse strand, counting down.
ATTTTTATGGCTTGTGAGGTGGAAAATGCAACGGGAGCTGATGAAATTTTAAATTATTGTTTGGGGACACAAGATTATGAAAGTTCATATTTTACTTATAATCACTCAGGAAGTTATCGGTTACAACAAATGATTTATTATAATAAACATAAATTTGAATTAATAAATGAAACTTACTTGGTTACTTACATCAGAGACATTAACCATTATACCTTAAAATTAAGAGCAAATTCGTCTAGTGATGCTTTATATATTGATGTATATGTCGGGCATTTAAAAGCCGGAAATTATAATAATGACCCCCAAGTACGTGAAGATATGGTCAATGTATTAATTAATGATTTAAACAATATTCCTAACGGACATTATGTGATTTTTGCAGGTGATTTTAATCTTTATAGTTCTAATGAATCTGCGTATCAAAATTTAATAAATCCGAATAATGCAGTTGTTTTTAATGATCCGGTTGATCGTTCTGGAAACTGGCATAATAATATAAACTTTAAAGACTTAGTTACACAATCGACTCATGCTGTGTCTGAAAACAATTTTGTAGGAGGCGGCTTAGATGATAGATTTGATTTTATTCTGTTGTCCGATAATTTAATGAATAGTCCGGCTTTACACTATGTCCCCGGTTCATATGCTGCCTATGGTAATAATGGTACTTGTTTTAATAAAGCTATCAATAGCTCGTATTGTCAAGGTAGCACATATGATTCGACTTTACGGCAACATTTGTATAATATGAGTGACCATCTTCCGGTTGTATTACGTTTGGAGACACCACTTACTTTGGATATTGAAGATTTATCTTCTACTACTGAATTTACATTGGAAGAAGGAAACCTTATTCATAGTGAGTTGCATATTTTATCGGGGGAAAAACAACAATTAAGTGTTATGATATATAATACTGCAGGACAATTAATGTTACAACAAAAGAAATATATGATTGGAGATGCAGTCAATGTTTCCGGTTGGGCTTCCGGTATGTATTATTTATATTTACAAACTAATAAAACACAACAGATAATAAAATTTGTTAAAACAGATTAAACATATCATTGCCGGTTTTTGGTTTTTTGGATGGTTGGGAGTTGTTCAAGGACAAATTTTGACAAAAAATCATCAAATAACCATTGTCAATGATAGTTTGACGCAAACACTAGATATTAGGCAGCAAAGTGTTATTGTGAATAAGAACACACATCCTGTCAAACAAATGATTTTGTTAAATTGGGCAAATGCTTACGCTAACAAACATACCGATTTGGCACATGCTATTATTGAAAATTATAATTTGAATTTCCATTTTTCAAACCGAAAGAATAGGGGATACGTTAAACTTAATGCTTTAACGGTCAATGGTATTGACTTGTTACGTAAATTAAAGCATTTGAAAGCGGACGTATATCAATTAACTTTGCCATACCGGTTACAACCTAATGATAGTTTAAATATTGATATTAAATATGTTATAAAATTACCAAACGCAAAATTTACCGGTTATGGTATCGATAAGAAAGGCAATATGTTGTTGAAGAACTTCTATTTTCAACCGGTACCTTATGCTTATCAAACGTATGCCGACAAAAATATTGATGACTATCCGGTTTTCCCGAGCCATTTTTATATCCGGTTACAAAAATTTTCAAAAAACAAAAAGGTTTATACCAATTTAGATGTTGTACAAACACAACAATTATTGGGTAAAGTAAAAAATCCGGTTATATTAATAACTTCTCAGCCCTACGAATTACATAAATTTGAAAATACGGAATTGATTATACCAAAAGATAATGCGCTTACAGATATTGATAGAACGTTGTTAATTCATAAAATACTTAGTTTTTTTAAACAAAAAGTCGGTATATTCCCTGATAAAAAAATGTTGATTACCGGTTCTAATTTTAAAAATCATAAAGTTTACGGTTTTGATTTATTACCTAACTTTCTTAATCCATATGACAATAGATTTGTGTGGGAATTTTCCATATTGCATCAGATAGCTTTTAAATATACATTGGCAATGCAAATAGATAGACGTAAAACACCATGGTTGCAAGACGGTTTGGCTGCTTATTGGGAATATGAATATTTAAACCGGTTTTATCCCGGAATGCCTCTAATGGGAAAATTGTCAAAATATAAATTAGCACATTTTTTTTATGCTTCGCAAGTTAAAATGTCTGAAAAATATCCTTGGTTATACCTTAACATTGCACGTATTAATAAAGATCAAGCCTTACGTACAGCACTCGACTCATTGACTAATTACAATCGAAATGTCGCTATGCCCTATAAAGCGGCATTGGGATTAAAAATGTTGCGAGATAGACAACCTAATAATTTTGATGAAAGTGTAAAAAAATTTTATAAACTAGCTGTTGAAAAACCTGTGTCAATAGATGATTTTATTAATAATGTTGTTAGAAATAATGAAACCAAATGGTTTAACTATTATATCAATATACGAGAAAAATACGACTATAAGTTACAAAAAATCCTTTCAAAAAATGATTCTATCTTTTTGAAAATCAGGAATAAGAAACACAATTTGTTACCATTAACCATTTATGGCATTAAAGATGACAGCATTATCTTGCAAAAATCCATTCCTTTTTTTAAAAATGATACATTGGTAGGGGTTAATAACCGGCACTATGACTTTGTAGGTTTTAATTATTTCAACGATTATCCCGAATATCAGAGCCGGAATAATTATAAACGTCCGGGCTTTCATCTATTAAATAAACCGCTGCAAATCAGGCCATTTCAAGATTTCGACAATCCGCTGCGTACGCAAGTATTTGTCAATCCGTTTTTTGAGTACAATTATTATGACGGTGTAATTGCCGGCGCACAAATTTTTAACGAAAGTTTGTTGTTTAATCATTTTAAATATGTAGTAACACCAAGTTACGGTTTTAAAAGCAAGACTTTAACGGGGAGTTTTTCTTTGAACAATATACACTATTTCAAATCAGACAAACCATTTGCATTGGCGTATGGTTTCGGCTTCAAATATTTTCATTATAATCACGGTTTGGTTTATAGGCGATACAATCCGCATATCGAATTAAAATTCAGAGACCCGTATTTGCGTAACCGTAAAGGCTATAATATTGGATTGCAATATATGTATATTGACAAAGATCCATTAGGTGTAAAGCCGGATGAAACCGAACGTTATGGTGTATTAGATTTGCGATTTTCAAAATATCGGATTAATGTTATCAGTGATTTTTTTTATAAAGCCGATATACAATTTTCTGAGTATTTCGGAAAAATGTCTCTAATGCTACGCTATCGTTTTTTGTCTGATAAAAATAGGCAATGGGATTTTAGAATATTTGCCGGAAAATTCCTTTATAATCACACGAAAACCAATTATTTTTCGTTTGCATTAGACCGTCCGACAGATTATTTGTTTCAGTACCATTATTACGGGCGCTCCGAATCAAGCGGTATTTTTCATCAACAGTTTATTTGGGCAGAAGGTGGTTTCAAGAGTTTTTTTGATGACCAATTTGCCAATGACTATTTGATTAGCAACAATATCAATATAGGGATATGGCGTTGGTTTAATCTGTATGGTGATTGGGCTTGGGTGAAACGCAAAGGTCAGCCCTTGGGTTTTTATTATGATTCAGGTTTTAGGATTAATTTGGTTCAGGATTATTTTGAAATATTTTTTCCAATGTACTCTAATGAAGGGTGGGAAACGGTAAAACCGGATTATACATCAAAAATCAGGATGGTTTTTACAGTGGACATTAATGGTTTGTTTAAGATGATTAAACGAGGCTGGTACTAATTTTATAAATCAGAGTTAGAGTTGTAAGTAAAAGTGAGAAAATGATGCTTCTGAATATTATGTTTTTGCACCGGAAAATTTATAAAATTTTCCAATGCAAAAACACTAAAAAAGAGACGGTCTCGAATAATACTTTTGAGATAGTTTCTTTTTAAAGCAAATATTAATTTTTATTTAACTTGAGCTAATAAAAACTCTTTATTTAGAATTGCTATATTGGTCAAAGAAATACCTTTAGGACATTCTACTTCGCATGCTCCAGTATTAGTACAACTACCAAAACCTTCAGCATCCATTACGGCAATCATATCTTGCACACGTTTAGCTGCTTCAACACGACCTTGTGGTAATAAAGCAAACTGTGCAACCTTTGCAGACACAAACAACATAGCAGAGGCATTTTTACATGTTGCCACACAAGCACCACAGCCGATACAAGTAGCGGCATCAAACGCCATATCAGCATTTTTTTTAGGTATTGGTATGTTATTAGCATCTACGGTACGCCCGGAAGTATTCACCGAGATATACCCACCGGCTTGTTGTATTCTATCTAAGGCACTTCTATCTACAATCAAATCCTTAATAACAGGAAACGCATTGGCACGCCAAGGTTCAATAGTAATGGTATCGCCATCATTAAAACGACGCATATGCAACTGGCATGTGGTTGTTAACTTATCAGGTCCGTGCGCTTCGCCGTTGATATATAAGGAACACATACCGCAAATACCTTCACGACAGTCGTGGTCAAAAGCAATGGGTTCGTCTCCTTTGCTGATTAATTTTTCGTTAAGTAAATCCAACATTTCCAAGAAGGACATATCAGATTCTACGCCATCTATTTTATAATCGACCATTTGCCCTTTGGCATTAGGTCCTGCTTGTCGCCAAATTTTAAGATTTAGTTTCATAAGTTTGAATTTTATTTTTAGTTTAAGGTACAACAAAAGTTTTGCACCCTTGTAACTGTTTTATCCTCACCAAAATTATTTATAGCTTCTGGTTGTTGGTTTTACGAATTCAAATACAAGCGGCTCTTTATGTAAAATTTCATCGCTCATATTAACATGTTTGGTATATCTTTCGTAGGGTTTAGCCGGATATTCCCATGCTGCTACGTAAGCATAATGTTCATCATCTCTAAGTGCTTCCCCATCAGGAGTTTGATATTCTTCGCGGAAGTGTCCGCCACAAGATTCATTTCTGTTTAAAGCATCTAAAGCCAAGAGTTCTCCAAGTTCTAAGTAGTCCGCTACATAACCGGCTTTTTCCAATTCAGGATTGTAGTCATTGGCTTTTCCGGGTACACGAACATCTTTCCAAAATTGAGCACGTAATTCCTGTATTTCTTTAATTGCTTCTTGCAATCCCTGAGCATTACGAGATAAACCAACTTTATCCCACATGATTTTACCTAATTTTTTATGAAAATAATCAACAGAAAACTTACCCTCATTATTAATGAAGAAATTTATTTCCTCGGCAACTTTTTCTTCAGCCTCATCAAATTCAGGTGTATCAGTTGGGATTTTGCCTTCTCTGATATAGTCAGCCAAATAGTCACCAATAGTATAAGGTAAAACAAAATAACCGTCAGCCAAGCCTTGCATTAACGCTGAAGCACCTAACCGATTGGCGCCATGGTCCGAGAAATTTGCTTCACCTATGACAAATAAACCGGGTAAATTAGATTGTAAATCATAATCTACCCATAGTCCTCCCATTGTATAGTGATTAGCAGGATAAATCATCATAGGAGTTTTGTACGGATTGTCATCGACAATTTTTTCATACATTTGAAATAAGTTGCCATATTTTTCTTCAATTACTTTTTCACCTAATTCTCGAATGACTTCCTTAGAAGGATTTTTAATGCCTTTTAAATGGGCTTGTTCTTTACCATATCGTTCAATTGCGGTAGCAAAGTCTAAATATACTGCTTCTCCTGTTTTATTGACCCCATATCCGGCATCACAGCGTTCTTTTGCTGCACGTGAAGCTACATCACGAGGGACTAAATTACCAAAAGCAGGATAGCGTCTTTCTAAATAATAGTCACGATCTTCTTCAGGAATATCGGTTGGTTTGAGTTTACCTTCACGAATAGCTTGCGCATCTTCCAGTTTCTTAGGTACCCAAATACGGCCGTCATTTCTTAATGATTCGGACATCAAGGTCAATTTGGATTGGTGCTCACTACTACGAGGGATACAAGTCGGGTGAATTTGTACAAAAGCCGGATTGGCAAAATAAGCACCTTTTCGGTGTGCGCGCCAAGCAGCTGTAGCATTAGAGCCCATAGCATTGGTAGATAAGAAATAAACGTTGCTATAACCACCGGATGCAATGACTACAGCATGAGCCGAATGTCTCTCCAGCTCTCCGGTAATCAAGTTTCTGGCAATAATACCTCTTGCATGTCCGTCAATTACAACCAAATCAATCATTTCATGACGGTTATACATTTCAACTTTGCCACGTGCAATTTGTCTATTTAATGCTGAATATGCCCCTAATAATAATTGTTGTCCGGTTTGACCTTTAGCATAAAAAGTTCTAGAAACCAAAACCCCACCAAAAGAACGATTATCAAGTAATCCACCATATTCACGTGCAAAAGGGACGCCTTGCATCACTGCTTGATCAATAATAGACCCTGACACTTCTGCCAAACGATAAGTATTGGCTTCACGACCTCGATAATCTCCACCTTTTATAGTGTCATAAAACAGTCGCCAATCACTATCACCATCATTTTGGTAATTTTTTGAGGCATTAATACCTCCTTGTGCAGCAATTGAGTGTGCGCGACGTGGAGAATCTTGAAACGCAAATGCTTTAACATTATAGCCCAATTCTGCCAATGAGGCTGCAGCAGATGCTCCGGCTAAACCGGTTCCAATGACGATAATATCCAGTTTTCTTTTATTTGCAGGACTTACTAAACGTATTTTATTTTTGTATGTCGTCCATTTCTTAGCCAAATCGCCTTGCGGAATTTTAGCTTTTAAAGGTATTCCTTCTTTGATATTTATTGTTGACATAATATATATTATTTTTAATTAAAATAGAAATATATAGCTATTGCCGAAAAGCCTAAAGCTACTAAAAAAGCAAATAAATTGCCACTATATACTATAAATTTATGACATTTTTGTCTCGGTGTTCCCAATGATTGAAATGCAGATTGAAAGCCATGACTAAGATGTATTCCTAATGAAATAAATGCCAATACATAAATTAATGTATAAACAGGACTTTTAAACAAACCGGTAACTAATACATAATGATCGGAAACCTCTTGAGTTTTAAAAGGCACAAAATAATTCAGCAAGTGAATAATTAAAAACAATAATACAAATAAACCGGTCCAAATCATATTTCGTGATGCCCACGATGAAGCGACTTTCGGATTATTGTTTACATATTTAACCGAGCGTTTGCTGCGATTGTTCCACTCTAGATAAATTCCCATACTAATATGAAAAATAAAACCTAAAGCGAGAACGGGTTGCATTATTTGAATTAATGGATTGGTACCCATAAATTCAACTGCTGCATCAAAAGCTTCTTTACCCGGATAAATTAAGGTCAAATTGATAGCAAGATGGACTAAAATAAACAAAACCAGAAATAACCCTGATAATGCCATAGCCACTTTTTTTGCTACAGAAGTTTTTAAAAAAGTCATAGTTAAAATATTTTTTATGTTTAGAACAAAGATACTATTTAAAACAGTTATAAAATTGACATATATCATTTTTTAATTCTAAATCATTTTTTTTTCATTTGTTAAGATGATGCTAAAAAGTTGAATGCTCTATTGTATTAGCCCCCTAAAAACTCGGACAAGGTTATAGTTAAATAAATGTAATAATTTTATCAATTATGAAGTATAAAAAACATTCACAAAACAAGAAAAATTGTCAATTCTAAAGGAAGCATCCGAACAAGGTGTTAAAAAACTTTAGAGTTACAAATCATCTGCAATCTAATGATTGCTTAAATAAAGCTATAAATATTAAAGTGAGAAATGACAATGTTAAACGGTTTTCTACTCAAATGTTACAAGATTTTTTTAAAGAAAACAAACTGAATCAAGTATTTACACACCCATATACACCACAAGAAAACGGACATATTGAAAGTTTCACGCCATTTTACCCAAACACTTAAAAAGATTTTTTTATCTTTGAACATTAAATGTAAAAAAAATCCGAATTATAGGGGGGGGTAAACCATCACCGGTATCAGAAAATAGGACTTACGTAAAAATTACATAATTTCTCAGATGAATAATATAATATTAAGTAAGTAATATACAATTATCAATAAACATGATTTCTTTGAAGTAGGCTATATTTCAATCTATCAAATATATGTATCTAAAAATCAATAATTTATCAGTGGGGTACAATCAAAAGGCAGTTTTGTCTGAAATTAATTTGCAAGCGCAAAAAGGTGATTTTATTGCTTTAGTTGGTAAAAATGGTGCCGGAAAATCAACTTTTTTAAAGGCTTTTTCGGGTATTTTACCTATTTTATCCGGCAAAATTTTATTAGATGAAATCGATTTATTGTCCCTATCGATTAAAGATCGTGCGAGATATGTCAGTATCGTTTTAACTGATCGTATTGATGTGCCGATGTCTGTACGAGAGTTTTTATCTTTAGGACGGCAGCCTTATGCCAATTTAATGGGGAGTTTTTCAAAAAGGGATATACAAATAATTGATGAAGTAGGGGATGTATTAAAAATATCAAGATTTTTTGATAGAAAAATAACTGAATTGAGTGATGGTGAACGTCAAAAAGTATTGATAGGAAGGGCTTTGGTACAAGAAACGCCGGTTTTATTATTAGATGAACCGACGACACATTTGGATATGGAAAATAAAGCAATTTTAATAAACAAACTATTGAAAATCAGCAAAAAACAAAATAAGATTATCATAATTTCTACGCATGATATCAATCTTATTTTGCCAAAAATTAACAAAGTATGGTTAACAGATAAAACAATAGTTGAAAAACTAAGAAAATCAGACTTGACCGATCTGTTTCAACCTGACTTAATTAAGTATGACACAGATTGTCATATATTTAGATTGCTTTAAAACCAACTTCTTTTTTTCTTTTTAGGTATGATAGCATCTTCATCAATTTCAAAATATTTTTCAGCTTTTTTCTCATCAACTTCAGCTATTGCTAAAATAAAATCATTAAAGTTCATCCCTTTTTCTTCTAAGTACCCATTAAAATACTTAAGAGCTGCTTCTTTACCTGCATTATTTTCTATTTCAGTTAAAATTGAAAATAATTTTTCAATTTTAGAAATAGCTACTGATGGTAATAATTTACCCTCTAACAAGTAACCGGCAAATGAATTATCCTGACCAAACCGTTGTGTTATTCTTATAAAACTCCAATAGCAAACACCATCTTTGGTTTTTCCTTTTAAAACAGCATAGAATTTTTGAAATTCATCAGCAGATTTTTTAAGTAAATCCAAAGTTATTTTTGGCATTGAAGGGTCTAAAATTGTATTCAAATCTTTTAATATAATTTCAGATACTTTGAAGCCACTAACATCTGTAAAATAGTCATTGACATACAAAATTCTAAATTTATCATCAATTTTTATTTTAATTTTTTTTGCAACATTTAATTGCAAACAATCCCTTTTTTGTGTCATAGTGTTGTAGTTTAAGGTCATATTTCAAATATTTATAATTACCAAAATCTTCTTTTCTTTTTTTTCTTAACTAATTTTAAAATGTCATCAATGTTCATATCTGTAGGATCTACCGAGAATAGTTCTTTATCGGGCACTTCAGATGTCATGTAGGTTTTGAGATTTTTTTCTCCACCAAACTTGCTAACAATATAATCATCAAAATTTGTGCCACGTTCTTCCCAATAACCTTTTAGGTATTTTTTTGCTATTTCCTCTCCACCACCACTGTTTTCAATTCCATATAACACTTCATAAAGTTTTTCAAACTCTTCTTTAATATCATTAGGAAGATATTTACGTCTGATATATATGGCTGTACCTCTATTTTCATGTATTTTTGAATTAATATCTGCTATTGTCCAAAAAAATTCGCCGTTTTTGGTAACATTTTTACTGATAAAGTATTGTTGCTTCCCTTCATAAATACCCTTCCATGCTCTATCTAGTATAACTTTAGGCATTTTGGGGTGTTGAATTATTTCGTGGCTTTGCCCAATCAAATCTTTTTCGGTAAAACCGGTAATATCAGTGTATGATTTGTTAATATATTTAATAATTCCGTTTTTGTCTAATTTACAAACTAATGTAATGTCGGGTTCCAGTCCTTTTTCTATTTCAAACATTTTAATGTAATTTTATTTAAATAATTTACCGAATAATCCTTTTTTCTTAATTGTTTTTTTGATAGCTTCCTCGGCAGACACACCGGATACCAAATTCTCATCACT
>JALWLE010000091.1 GCA_026996605.1 Flavobacteriales bacterium | reverse complement strand
TGCCCTCTACGATCTTGGCGATGCGGTGATCTTGTGCATCGTAGCTGTACTCTATGGTCTCTGTCGGTGTGGTGACTTTGACGAGACGGTTTTTATCATCGTATTCGTAAGCGTTGGTGCCGTCGTCGATGAGATTGCCGTTGGCATCGTAGGTGTAGGTGATCGAGCCTTTTTGGATCAGCTTGCCGTCTGCGTCGTAGCTATACTCTGTCGTAATGCCCTCGACGGTTTTGCTAACGAGATTGCCTGCTTGGTCATAGGCAAATGTCGTAACGGTATTATTGCCATTGGGATCGTTGCTGACCGTCTCTTGGATCAGTTGATTGACACTGTTGTATTCGTAGGTGACGGTTCTGCCGGTGTTTTCGAGCACTTTGACGGGATTGCCTGTCGCATCGTAGCTGTAGGCGAAGCTTCGTAGGATCGTACCGTCGCTTGCCTTGTGTACGATCCGGGTGATGCGATCTCTAAGGTCGTAGCCATATTCGGTCGTGATCCCGCTTGGATAGGTGATCTTCGTCACTCTGCCTGCGGCGTCGTAGTCGTAGGTCGTCGTGCCTTGATCGTCGGTAACGGTTTTTAGGCGGCCCGCGGCGTCGTAGCTTTTGGTGATCGTTTGGGTTGGTGTCTCTATCTTGGTGATGTTGCCCACACCGTCGTAGCGATAGCCGATCGTCTCGCCTGTCGGTGTCGTGACCGAAGCGATCCGTCCTCGGCTGTCGTACCGGTAGACGATGCTGCCTCGATCGTCGCTGACGCGGCGGAGGCGGCCGCTTGGGGTGTAGTCGTAGGTGACGCCGCTTCCGTCATCGTATTCGATCCGCACCAGGCGGTCGTTGCTATCGTAGATGAAGGTTTGGCTTTTTCCGGCGAAGTCGGTGATTTGGCTGAGTTTGCCCGAGGGATCGTAGTGATGCTGCGTCTGAGCACCCGAAGGGAGGGTTTGGCCGAGCAGTTCGCCGGTAGCGGCGTAGTCCCACCGCACGGTATGCCCCTGGGGGTCGGTCTGGGCGATCTTGTGCCCTTGGGCGTCGTAGCGGTAGTATGTCGTCGCGCCGCTTGGCAGGGTGACCTGACCAAGGAGCGGGATCGTACGGTTGGCATCGTAAGCATACGAGGTCACCCGCCCCGCTTCGTCGCGTTTGCGCACAGGCAGTCCCGAAGCATCCATTGTCTGCTCTACGGTACTTCCGTCCGGGTAGATCGTCTTGATCCGTTGGTTGAGGGCGTTGTATTCGTAGCGGACGGTGCCTGGCTTAACTTGTGGGATGTTGGCGAAGAGGCTAAGGGTGAGGAGCAGGAGGGTGGGGAATAGTTTCATTGTTGTACCCTCCTTTGTATTTTTGAACCTATGTTTTATCTAAAGGATGGCTATCCTAAATCATTTGGCCCATGATCCCTCAATCCATGTTTTTTCAAAAAACTATCTAATTTATTAATGGAATTATGTATATTTCTCAGTCCACTTTTGCAATCTGCGATGAACCAGCCAAATCTAAATCCCAATGCATCAGAATAATATATAATCTTTTCTATATTTATTGGCTTATATTCCCTCACTTTATAGTTATCAATTGAGTTATCATTTATAATATCAAAATCATCTGCACTCAATACATTAAATGATAAAAATAGACCCTTTTCAACTATGACAATAATATAGTTAGAATAATGTTTACTGAAAAATACAAATTCGATATCATTTTTTCGGCATTCTTTTTTCTTGAAATCATATCGATTGCCACTCATGTATGTCAACAATGGTGCAAATATGTTTGCCTCTAATACATTATTGCAATCTATATAGCAGATACTGTGATGTGGCTTAAATGCGTATCTGTCTTCGAACTCAAACGGTTCTTTTCTTTTTGTTATAAAATTCTCGAAATCATCTGGGCGTGCATAAATAGAAACTCTTTCAAAATATGGCATAATATATTCCTCAATGACAAATACCATCGAGTCTACATGCTTATCCGGATTCCTTTCACCATTAGCACTCCATTTACTAAGAGTAACCTCGCCGCCATCTAGATACATATTAAATTCGTATGGACATTGATATAACTCATAACCCTCTGAGTTTAGCATATTAACTGAATATTCTATGGCCCATCTTGAATTATAAGCAACCTTATAAATATTTATCTGAAAGCAAAACTCTTTTGTATAAGATATGAAACAGTTTTTTGATTTAATTTGTTGAAACCCATAGGATTCAATCACTTTTCTTATTTTTGATGATTTATTCATTTATTTTCCTATTATCGGGATAACTATTTGTATAATTGGTATCGCGCCAAAACGTTTTCGCAGTTTTAATTTGTGGATTTGAGATTCACTCCATGTCCCACCTGTTTTCAGGTCTAGAATCACCCTATAGTCTAATTTATTTTTATTAAAAGGCTCACCTTTTTTAAGGGTACCAATCAAAATATCAACTCCTCTCGAATGCTTTGCTCTTCTATAGGCCTGTCCACCTCCTACATATCCAAACACTTCTGGGATAAGATAAACGTCATAATTTAGCCAACTTATCTTTCCACCCCCCGGGAAAGCTTCTCTTAGCATTTCCTCCATCTTTTTATGTGCTGCGGTTCCAGCTGTCGATTTAGATGAGTATTCATTTCCAATTGTACTCATGACTGCATTAATAGCAATATCTTGAATTAAATCGACCAAAAATCCTTTAATTCCTCGTTTTTCATCGAAACCAATAGCCTCTTGCATGAGGCGCAAGCCAATTCTAACCGTTTTAGAACTATTAGCAACCCTTAAACTTGATTCTATACTAAATGATGCTCCTATTTCCATCACTGTAAAGAAATGCCCGCTCGGATCCACATACAGCACCGGATTGCCCCGGGCATAGAGGTAACGGTTTTGGCTCAGGGGGTCTGTGAGGGTCCCCTCGAAGGTATCACGGCTGAGGAACCTTGCCAGCTCGGGGCTGTAGTATCTGGCTCTGAGGTAGTACAACCCGGCTTCGGGGTCGTACTGCTCCCCGGTGAAGAGGAAGGGGGTATCTGAAGTGCCGCTATGGCGCAGCAGTTCTCCGTACGGCGTGTAGTCGTAGCTGTCGGTGATCTGTCCGCTGCCGTCTGCCAGTGCCCTTGTAGAACCGAGTGCATCGGTGAGGAAGGTATGCTCTCCGTCTCCTAGCAGCCGCAGGCCATAGCTGTAGTCGATCTCGGTGCCGTTGTCACGGCTTTCGTGAATGACCCTCGCATAGGGGGTATTGGGATCGACGAGGTAGGTGGTCGTAGTGCCCTCTACGATCTTGGCGATGCGGTGATCTTGGGCATCATATGCGCCCGAAGGGATGCTGGCGAAGAGGCTAAGGGTGAAAAATAAGAGGGCGAGGAGAGATTTCATCCAATATTTGTTTTTAGCTTATGGTCAATATCTTTGCACTGTAAACATAACTCATTCAAATCTACAGGTTCATCAAGGTCGAAATAGATGCCACCTGAATTTTTTGCAAGTACGCATCCCGCTACCATCGCCGCATATGCGTCATATTCGCTATATACCCCAAATATCACAGCCGAGTCATATTGCTTGACTTTAGGAAACATCTCATACCAATCTTCAAAATCTTCCAAGTTTTCCATGCGTAGAAGAATATCCAGTTCATAACCCACATCCTCCAAGTCATAATACTTGCAAGGTCTGAACCCATAAAAGCCATCACTATTTGCTTCCTCTTCATATGATGTATCTATTTTGAGCCCAAAACCTTCTTTTTCAATTGCGTTCGCCCACTCTTCAGCTGTAGGCATATTCTTTTTGTTTAGAAATACAGTTATCGAATCGGACACAATCAACTCCTTGGGGCCATATTGAGCTCATCAAATGCCTTTTTAAGCTCATTCAAGGCGATGTCAGTATTTTTCTTTATCACATCGTCCTTTCCAACGAGCCAACCATACCAGAAATATTTATCTCGAAAGTTACATATACGCCTGTGTGACTCATTACAATATATATCGAAAAACAAAAACAACTCATCAGATATGATCAATCTTATCTCGCAATTGATTGAACTATTTTCGTAGTAATGTGTTTCTCCATAACTTATCAATCCATTTGTATACTTATCCGGATTAAGGGCAAAACCGTAATCTTGCAAAAGCTTTTGAATAGGTGATCGTTCATACAACATATCTAATGTTGCAGGAAGCACACCTTCATCTATTATAAGTTCTGTATTGCGTCTTCCCGTGAGGCGCATTAGTGCATTTCGGTATACGTCTCTATTTTTCTCGACATCCTCTAGAATTTGAACGCGAATTTCTTCATATGGAAATTCCCGCCTCTTTTTTTCTTCGACCAGTTGGGCACATTTTTTACTATCTTCTTCAGTCCACTCATCCATCGATCTTCCACTAGATACGAAATCAATCTTATATTGCCAACAGGGGTCCTCCTCACCTTTATCCGAAAGATATTGAGCAAAACGACTCTCATATTCTCTTAAAATGTACTTTTCAATATCATATTGATTCGCTTCTTTTGAGAAGATATAGTGCAAATAGTTATCGTAAATAAATTCTATTTCAGATACGTAGTGTTCTACTTTTTCTTTCTTCTCCTTGGCATTTAGCCCTTTTTCATCCATTTTCCAAGTGGAGCAGCCTATGGGTTCACCGGCATGATTCAATATGGCCATTTCCTCAATACTCTGATTGAAGTCTGCCTTTACCAAGGGAGCCTCTATAAGATATTGCAGCTCTATCCTTGAACCATTTCCGCCTTTTTCAAATCTGATCACAAAGAGTAATTCTCCACAGGTAGATACAAAAGTATCATCCCTTACTTGGGCAAATCCTCGATCTTCAAAAAATTCCTTCAATCTTGTTTTTAGCTGTTTTTTGAATATGCCATACATTCTATCTCCTTCCTATGATAGGCACCATAATTTGAACTATTGGGACGTCTCCAACTCTTTCTCTAAGTTTTTTGATATGTCTACTGTTCCATCCTTGACCAGTTTTCAAATCGAAAATAATTTTCAAGTCTTTTGTGGTATAACGCTCGCCTTTTTTTACTACAAATACTGCAACATCTACTCCCAAAGATCCACGCGATCTTCTTCCTGTTGGATTACCATCGCTATCAAAGAATACTTCAGGAACAATATAAATATCGTGCTCCAACCAGTTTATTTTTCCTCTACCGGGGAAAGCCTCTTTTAGCAATTCTTCAAATTTTTTATGTGCTGCTGTCCCCGCAGTAGATTTTGAATAAAATTCACTATTTATTGTACTCATAACTGCCTGAATGGCCAAGTCTTCTATAATATCAATCAAAAATCCTTTTGCCCCTCCTTCTACATTTACAGCTTGATTCAGTAATGTTCTGGCAATTTGCACACTTTTGCTTTGATTTGTCGCTCTTAGTGCTCCAGATATGTTTATCGATGCTCCAATCCCCATAACTGTAAAAATATGCCCGCTCGGATCGACATACACCGTCGGATTGCCGCGGGCATAGAGGTAGGCATTTTGACTCAGGGGATCGGTCAGCGTCCCTTCGTAGGTATCTCTACTCAGGAACCTTGCCAGTTCGGGACTGTAATACCGCGCTCTGAGGTAGTACAACCCGGCTTCGGGGTCGTACTGCTCCCCGGTAAAGAGGAAGGGGGTATCTGAAGTGCCGCTATGGCGCAGCAGTTCTCCGTACGGCGTGTAGTCGTAGCTGTCGGTGATCTGTCCGCTGCCGTCTGCCAGTGCCCTTGTAGAACCGAGTGCATCGGTGAGGAAGGTATGCTCTCCGTTGTTTAGCAGCCGCAGGCCATAGCTATAGTCGATCTCGGTGCCGTTGTCGCGGCTTTCGTGAATGACTCGGGCATAGGGGGTGTTGGGATCGACGAGGTAGGTGGTCGTAGTGCCCTCTACGATCTTGGCGATGCGGTGATCTTGGGCGTCGTAGCTGTACTCTATGGTCTCTGTCGGTGTGGTGACCTTGACGAGACGGTTTTTATCATCGTACTCGTAAGCGTTGGTGCCGTCGTCGATGAGATTGCCGTTGGCATCGTAGGTGTAGGTGATCGAGCCTTTTTGGATCAGCTTGCCGTCTGCGTCGTAGCTATACTCTGTCGTGATGCCCTCGACGGTCTTTGTCTGGAGGTTCCCGGCAGGGTCGTAGGTGTAGATCGTGACGGTGTTGTTGCCGTCAGGGTCATTGCTGACCGTCTCTTTAATCAGTTGATTGACACTGTTGTATTCGTAGGTGACGGTTCTGCCGGTGTTTTCAACCACCTTGACGGGATTGCCCGCCGCATCGTAGCTGTAGGCGAAGCTTCGCAGGATCGTACCGTCGCTTGCCTTGTGTACGATCCGGGTGATGCGATCTCTAAGGTCGTAGCCATATTCGGTCGTGATCCCGCTTGGATAGGTGATCTTCGTCACTCTGCCTGCGGCGTCGTAGTCGTAGGTCGTCGTGCCTTGATCGTCGGTAACGGTTTTTAGGCGGCCCGCGGCGTCGTAGCTTTTGGTGATCGTTTGGGTTGGTGTCTCTATCTTGGTGATGTTGCCCACACCGTCGTAGCGATAGCCGATCGTCTCGCCTGTCGGTGTCGTGACCGAAGCGATCCGTCCTCGGCTGTCGTACCGGTAGACGATGCTGCCTCGATCGTCGCTGACGCGGCGGAGGCGGCCGCTTGGGGTGTAGTCGTAGGTGACGCCGCTTCCGTCATCGTATTCGATCCGCACCAGGCGGTCGTTGCTATCGTAGATGAAGGTTTGGCTTTTTCCGGCGAAGTCGGTGATTTGGCTGAGTTTGCCCGAGGGATCGTAGTGATGCTGCGTCTGAGCACCCGAAGGGAGGGTTTGGCCGAGCAGTTCGCCGGTAGCGGCGTAATCCCACCGCACGGTATGCCCCAGGGGGTCGATCCGGGCGATCTTGTGCCCTTGGGCGTCGTAGCGGTAGTATGTCGTCGCGCCGTTTGGCAGGGTGATCTGACCAAGGAGCGGGATCGTATGGTTGAGATCGTAGGCAAAGGAGGTACTCCGCCCCGCTTCGTCGCGTTTGCGCACAGGCAGCCCCGAAGCGTCCATCGTCTGCTCTACGGTACTTCCGTCCGGGTAGATCGTCTTGATCCGTTGATTGAGGGCGTTGTATTCGTAGCGGACGGTGCGGCCCAGCGCATCGGTGACGCCAAGCAGGTTGCCCGCGGGGTCGTAGCTGTAGCGGGTCTCGTGGCCCAGGGGGTCAGAGGAGAGACCACCTTGCGGAATGTTGGCAAGGAGGGTGAAAGTGAGGAGTAGGAGGGAGAGGAGAGGTTTCACTCACATAACCATTTAACAAGATTTTCCATTCAAACATTCAAATAATGGAATAGCATATTTTTTCAACAAATCAATAACGTTATCAATGAGCGGATCTATATACAAACTATATTCTTCTTTTTTAAGGATTACTTCGTCCGCATAAAAGCTGTCTTCGGACATAAACTTAAAATAAGACTCTGATGTTATATATCCGTTTTGTCTTATAGACTCGACAATATTTCCTGTAGGGTCAATCGCCCACCAAGGCTCGAGGTCATCCATAAAAAAGATCGGAAGCCTAACCCTTACAGAAGAGCCTACATCGTCACAAATCTTTTTTAGCCGATCATCATTGCTTTCAAACCAAAAATGCGCAAGATCGTTTTGGAACTTTTCTCCCTCTTTTGACCAAAACAATTCAACCATAAAAGAGTCCTCGTTATGATAATTTTGTACCGAGATTACATTAATGCAGTTTCTTTCTCTACACACAAAGCTATAATCTAAAGAAAATTCTTCCTTATGCCCACTATATTTAAAGCATGGAAATTCTTTTGGTATTAGCTCTTTAAATCTCGATTTGATGTATCTTGAATATTCTTTTTTCATAGCCTCTATCCTCTTATTATGGATGAAAATATAATGCAAACCACTGAGCCAAACCTTTGTATCCATGGACAAACTGAATACTTCGTGATGGAACACCTGCATTTTCCAATTCTTTTATAATTTTAGCAAGAGTTCTTATTTCAGGTTCTTTAAATGTAAACAATACTGTTTGCCCAGTGTTCGATACTGAAGTTTGCATTTGACTTATCAATCTTGAAAGTGCACTTCCCGTTCTTGTTGGTAACTGATATTTGACTTCTATTCTTGCTATAGCATCCTTGCCTTTAACAAGCAAATCAATCACCCTACGACCACCTGGTCCAAGCTGCACAACACCTCTTTCGATCGCCACCTTGTATTGTAATGCCCTAGAGGCCATTTGGATAATTGTACCAGCCTGCCGCTCTACAATTTTTCCTAAGTATACAAATGCACTTCCGGCTGAACCTACTGCAGCAAATGAAGTTTGTATCCTGCCTACAGCCGCCATCACCTTTAGGTTCATGCTGCTAATCACCTCCAGCATTGTTCCGATATGCCCACTGGGATCGACATATCTCAGCGGGTTATCATTGGCGTAGGCATACGGATTTTGCGTGATGGGATCGGTCAGTGTCCCTTTATAGGTATCCCGACTCAGGAACCGGCTCAGCTCGGGGCTGTAGTATCTGGCTCTGAGGTAGTACAACCCTGCTTCGGGGTCGTACTGCTCACCGGTGAAGAGGAAGGGGGCATCACTGCTTCCCGTGTGGCGCAGGAGTGTGCCGTATGTGTCCCGCGCAACGCTAAAATGCACCACCTGCGCAGAGTAAAAATGTACCACTTGATAGGCTGTGCCTTGGATGTTTGCAAAAAGGCTAAAGTGAGGAGTAGGAGGGTGAGGATAAGTTTCATTGTCTACCCTCCTTTTGGGTTATTTTAGTGCAGATTGGCTTTTAGGGGAGAGAGTTATCATTATCACCCGACCCCTATGCCCTTTATCACCCGACCCCTCTACTTCTATACCAAAAAAATATTGGCTTACGTTGCCAAACATATTCATACGATTACGGCAGATAACGGGTCGGAGTTTGCTGCATACGAAGAGATAGAAAACAAGCTGGGAATCAACTTCTATTTCTGCGATCCATACAGCTCATGGCAACGAGGACTCAATGAACATACCAATGGTCTTATCAGGCAATATTTACCTAAAAAAACCGACTTTACCAAAGTAGATTACAAAACCATCAAAATGATTCAGAATAGATTAAACAACAGACCAAGAAAATCTCTTGGCTTCAAAACACCTAAGGAAGCTTTACTTGAAGAGGTGGCTTGGTAAAAATTGCACTTGTTACTTGAAGTTACATTTATTTGCTTTATTCCTATTCCTTACTCTACCCTCCTTTTTGGGTGATTTTAACGTAGGTTTATTTAGGTGATAGTCTTTTTTATCTTTTCTAAAAACTTTGGAATATCATCATAAATCTCAGTATCTATATGTCCTTCTTTGACTTTTTTATAAATGCTATCTACAACATCTTCAAGAGAAAGAGATATAGGTTGTCTGCTAAAATTAGCATCAATTATATCAAATTTATATTTATTGTGAAAAATTTGTCTTACACTTCCCTGATCTCGCTCTTCTCGATTCAGTAACAGGCTCAAGAACCCCTCTTGAGCCTCGATATCTTCTTCTCCCATAAGCATCAGATATAACGCAAAAGCAAAAATGTAGTATTGAAATACTTTTCTATTTGAATAAAGTAGCTCATCTGCCAGACTGATATGGGCACCATTTTTAAAATAATAATAAACATCTTCAACTTTTTTGCCATAAACCAATTTATAAAAATCAATCAAGTCTAAATCGTGCTCATAACCATTCCAGTCTCGATCAGTTGGAACTTGTAAATGTTTACTTTTCATATCTGTTGCTCCTATACTATCTACAAGATCTCTTGTAGAATTTCTTTATTGTATTTTTGAATTGCTGTATCTTTTTGGCATGTCTACCCGGATTATATGCCTTATCCCAACTCTCATATGCACGAACACACGATTCTGCATGAGATATTAGTGCTGCATAGTAAGCACAATCATTACTATAATCTTCTTTTTTTGGTGGCCTATCACATCTGTTTTTGTGTTTCCTATATCTTGAGTTTTTTAATTTTTCCTGTTGCCATGTAAGTGCCTCCCCAATCAACCAAACACTAGGGAGGAGTTCAGCCCTTAAAAATGATTGAATATCATAAATGCCTATTGTGGCCCAAACATTCCCACCGTATCTACCACGATTATTATTCAATATACTCAGAGAAGTTATCGTCCCACCAGCTAAAATTCCCATTACTGCCATACTATTTGACAAGCCACCAACGCTGAAGCAGCGCCCGCTCGGATCCACATACAGCACCGGATTGCCGCGGGCATAGAGGTAGGGGTTTTGACTGAGCGGGTCTGCAAGGGTTCCCTCATACGTATCCCTTGTCAGGAACCGGCTCAGCTCGGGGCTGTAGTATCTGGCTCTGAGGTAGTACAACCCTGCTTCGGGGTCGTACTGCTCCCCGGTGAAGAGGAAGGGGGTATCACTGCTTCCCGTGTGGCGTAGGAGTGTGCCGTATGTGTCCCGCGCAACGCTAAAATGCACCACCTGCGCAGAGTAAAAATGTACCACTTGATAGGCTGTGCCTTGGATGTTTGCAAAAAGGCTAAAAGTGAGGAGTAGGAGGGTGAGGATAAGTTTCATTGTCTACCCTCCTTTTTTTGTTTTGGCGTAGACTTTTTGGGTGCAGATCAAGCAGAACGTGTTCTTCTTCCACTTTCTAACCGACAAGGATATATGAACCGTTACTTACCGCATATTCGTAAGAGCTATCGATCTCGAATTTAAAACCTTTCAGATTGTGTTTTTTTACAAGCTCGATAAAATCTTCGGAGACGAATATGGTTTTTTTGTATTCCCCCGAAACCCTAAATATCATCGCATCGGTTTCACATTCCTCCTTTAGTACAAGCTTTTCTATCTTAAAAGTTCCATTCTCATCATATTCATTATCAACAAATCTACTTTTTTGCTTATCCACGCACACAAACTGGATCTCTCTGGTTACCCAGTAGCGGTAGAGTCTATCCCCCCTACCTTCTACCTCCAACGGAAATAAATCTCCGTACTCCCTTAAGACATCTCCGATCTTATCGACCATGTTTTGGCTGACAATGTGTCCTCCGTATCCCCAAGTCGAGTGGAAATCTCCTCGTTTTAAAACTCCTTCGTCTTTTTCGATAGCTTCTTTTACTATACCCGGATCCCAAGTTTCTAATCTATGCGGATCAAAGGTTTGTGCTAGATGCCTTTTGGCTATCTCAAATTTTGGTCCAAATTCTTCTTTTTCCTCTATCGACTCTTTAGTCCAATATCTAGCATATTTATCATGTATACTCCAAGTGTAATAATTTTTCACTTTTTACTCCTTTAGTTAAACGGTACATGCTTATTTAGTGTAATTTGTCCGGTCAAGAGCTTAAGGCGAATCTCACTGATCGCATCGATCACAGCCCATTTATAGGCATCTGTGCCCGGGGTTTTTCCGGCAACCGCTTTTTCCAGCTTCTCATTAACCATCTTCCAATGGGCGTTGTTGGGGGCATGAGATTAGACAACAATAGCACTAGTGACACACAGATAACTTTTAACAAAGATATTCTAATATTTCTAAAAGCAAGCCTTCTGATTCTTTGCTTTCTGCAATAACACACATTCCCTCCCAGTTATCCCATTCAATTCGGATTTTTTCATTGTTGGGCCCTCTATATAGTTGGGACTTTATATCTGGCGAATTTATTATATCCGAAGTTGGACTTAATGAAAAGTTTTTTAATATTTTCCTTTTTTTCCATAAAAATAAAAACAATGATACCTTCGAGTTACAAAATGTTAATCTGTTTGCCTTGTCCCTATATTGATTACAATCCATCCTATAATCCAAAAAAGATTTTCATCAGTTCCACAAGTGATGTGTTTGGATGAGTTGCACTTTCTATAATATCTTCCCAACTTTTTCCACTATTCCTTAGATACTCGATTGTTGGACCCCATTTATCACCATATTTTTCGATATTTCTAGAGAAAATATGTTCTCTTGTTTTTGGATCAGTTATGTCTTTAAATAGTCTCCCCAAAGCCCTTCTTTTTCTGTGAACGATTCTGGCAATCTCCTCAGCGCTCTTACCTTCGGCATGCAATTGTTCTGCAAGCTGTGCAAGTTTTTTGACACGTTTCATATATTGTATTCGTATACTTACAGCTCTTGCCAAATTGAATACGGCACCTACGAACCCTGTCCTTGGTATGCTAACAAGAGAGTATCTAATACTCAAATATGATATCGTATTCATCATCATATTCAAATCAGCCATAGTAAAGAAATGCCCACTCGGATCCACATAGACCACCGGATTGCCGCGGGCATACAGATAGTGGTTTTGACTGAGGGGATCGGCTAGTGTGCCGTCGTATGTATCCCTACTGAGGAACCGCGCCAGCTCGGGGCTGTAGTATCTGGCTCGCAGATAGTAGTTTCCTGTTTCGCCATCAAACTGTTCTCCGGTGAAGAGGAAAGGATTGTCACTGCTTCCACTGTGGCGCAGGAGTGTGCCGTAGGGGCTGTAGTCGTAGCTATCCGTCAGTTGCCCGGCACGGTCTGCTAAACCTCTTGTACTTCCAAGAGCATCCGTCAAGAAGGTGTGACTACCGTCACTGAGCAGGTCTTTGCCGTAGGTGTAATAAACCTCCGTTCCATTCTCTTTGCTCTCGCGGATCACCTGTGCATAGGGGGTATTGGGATCGACGAGGTAGGTGGTCGTAGTGCCCTCTACGATCTTGGCGATGCGGTGGTCTTGTGCATCGTAGGTGTATTCGATCGTTTGGGTCGGGGTTGTGACTTTTGTCAGTCTGTTTTTATCGTCGTATTCGTAAGCATTGGTGCCGTCGTCGATGAGATTGCCGTTGGCATCGTAGGTGTAGGTGATCGAGCCTTTTTGAATCAGCTTGCCGTCTGCGTCGTAGCTGTACTCGGTCGTAATGCCTTCGACGGTCTTGGTTTTAAGGTTCCCGGCGGGGTCGTAGGTGTAGGTGGTTGTGGTGTCGTTGCCGTTGGGATCGTTTGTTACCACCTCTTGGGTCAGCTGGTTGACTTCATTGTAAGTGTACTCTACGGTTCTGCCGGTGTTTTCGACTACCTTGACGGGGTTGCCTGTCGCATCGTAGCTGTAGGCGAAGCTTCGCAGGATCGTACCGTCGCTTGCCTTGTGTACGATCCGGGTGATGCGATCTCTAAGGTCGTAGCCATATTCGGTCGTGATCCCGCTTGGATAGGTGATCTTCGTCACTCTGCCTGCGGCGTCGTAGTCGT
>JALWLE010000090.1 GCA_026996605.1 Flavobacteriales bacterium | reverse complement strand
TTTCCAAAATCATCTATTGATAAGCTAAAAAAAATATTATTGACTCTTTTTACGCTAAATTTTACACAATAAATACGGGTAAAATCCTATTTTCAAAATTTTTGTACATTGGTGCGGATTTAAGGATAAATAATAAATTTTACGTAAGTTTAGGTTCTTTGATGATTAAAAATCACCGAATCTGTATCCAATGACAATTTTTCCGGAGAAAAATATAGATTCCGGTGTGAATTCTTCAACTTGTCTATTTGGGTCGTTAGCATCAGGCACAATCTTGAAATCACTTGATAAATAAGTGCCAATACCAAGAGAATATTCAAAAATAAAACCGGAATCGGTTACTTTTTTAGCACCTGCTTCGAAGCCTATACCTGTATAAGATTTTTTTAAAGTTTTAACAAGATTGTCTACATAATTTCCATTTCCAATATCAGCAGAGTATTCTGTTGTGTAGTCAACTGATGAATTGACCGCAAAAATATCAATATACCATTGGTCACCGCCGTTATAAGGACTATAATAATACTTAGCTCTTAATTTTTCAGCAAAACCGGATTGCGTACCGTCATAATCCTCTGAATTTAAAAAAGGATAAGTTTTTCCGAAAAAAGGTTGTAAACTTAATTCCACGCCGAAATTCTCATTTAACAAGTATTCTCCTTGAATATCAGCCGCTCCCAAAATAGTCGTAATAGGATTAATTTTGACTTCAATTTGTGCTTGCAAGCTAAGTGCGGCACCAAATACTAATACAAATAATAGTTTTTTCATTTTTGTTGTTTTTAAAATTATGGCAACAAATATATTTTATTTTTTTATATTATTTACATTTAATTATGTATTTACGGTTTAATAATTTTGAAATTAAATTTTTGATAAATATTACGACTTTAAATGTCGTTTTTTTATTTATTAAGAGATTTTAATAAAAAAAATAATAAACCTGCTAAAACAAAACTTTGATTCTTGTTCTTTCTTATTATTTTCTCAAATCCTCAAATTGGAAGAAGAAATAAGGTTTGAAGAAATAAGTAATCATCAAGGATTCATGCAATCTATGGATTAGGAAAAAACCTAAATTCCTCAAACAAAATGCAATTTCGTCATAAAAACAAGACAAAACAACAGATTTATGCGTGTATTTACGACGTTTTGTCGTTTTTGGAGCTTGGGAATAAATTTTGTAACTTGTAGAGCGAACTAAAAAATTAAACTTAAAAAGATATTAGACTATGAATTTTGACAAATTTACCATAAAATCACAAGAAGCTGTGCAAAAAGCCATGCAGATTGCGCAAGGATTGGGTAATCCGCAAATAGATAATGCACACTTGATGAAAGCCATCCTCGAAGTGGATGAAAACGTTACACCGCATATTTTAAGAAAAACCGGTGTAGATGTTAATTTATTTAAACAAAAACTCGATCAATATATCAATTCATTGCCCAAACAACAAGGAGGTAGTCAGCCGCAGTTATCCAGAACGGCATCCAAAACTTTAACCGATGCCTTGAATTTGGCTGAAAAAATGAAAGATGACTATGTGTCTATCGAGCATTTGTTATTAGCCGTTTTTGACAGCGGTGATGATGTATCCCGTATGTTAAAAGAAATGGGCGTAACTAAAAAAGCTTTGGAAGCCGCCATTCAAGATATTAGAAAAGGTAGCAGAGTAACTTCTCAAAGTCAGGAAGATACCTATCAAGCCTTAGAAAAATATGCCGTTAACTTAACCAAATTAGCCCGTGAAGGCAAATTGGATCCGGTTATTGGTCGTGACCAAGAAATTCGTCGTGTGTTACAAATCTTATCACGTCGTACCAAAAACAACCCGATTTTAGTCGGTGAACCCGGAACCGGAAAAACCGCTATTGTCGAAGGTTTGGCACATCGTATTGCCAAAGGTGATGTGCCGGATAATTTGAAAGATAAGCAAATCTATTCGTTAGACATGGGTGCCTTAATGGCAGGCGCCAAATACAAAGGCGAATTTGAAGAACGTTTAAAATCCGTTGTTAACGAAGTTAAAAAATCAGAAGGCGATATCATTCTGTTTATCGACGAAATTCACACTTTGGTAGGAGCCGGCGGTGGTCAAGGCGCTATGGATGCCGCTAACATTCTAAAACCGGCGTTGGCGCGTGGCGAGTTAAGAACCATTGGCGCTACGACTCTGGATGAATACCAAAAACATTTTGAAAAAGATAAGGCACTCGAACGCCGTTTTCAAAAAGTTATGGTCGATGAACCGGATATGGAATCTGCTATTTCCATTTTGCGTGGTATCAAAGACAAATACGAACAACATCACAAGGTGCGTATTAAAGACGATGCCATTATCAATGCCGTAGAATTGTCCAGCCGGTATATTTCCGACCGGTTTTTGCCTGACAAAGCTATCGATTTAATGGACGAAGCGGCTAGTAAATTGCGTATGGAAATCAATTCCAAACCCGAAGAACTCGATAAGTTGGATAGAAAAATCATGCAGTTGGAAATTGAATTAGCAGCTATCAGACGTGAAAAAGACGAGCAAAAAATCAAAGAACTCGAAAAAGAATTAGCCGAGCTTAAAGAAGAACGTAATCAAATCTATACCAAGTGGAAAGAAGAAAAAGATTTGGTAGATCAACTGCAAAATATCAAAAAAGAAATTGACCAAACCAAATTTGAAGCCGAACAAGCCGAACGTGAAGGCGATTACGGTAAAGTAGCCGAAATCCGCTACGGCAAACTCAAAGAATTGGAAGATAAATTAGCCAAAGCCCAACAAGAGCTGAGCGAAAAACAAGCCAAATCTTCTCTGATTAAAGAAGAAGTAACCGGCGAAGATGTTGCTGAAGTGGTCGCCAAATGGACCGGTATTCCCGTTCAAAAAATGCTGCAAAGCGACCGTGAAAAACTTTTAAAACTTGAAGACGAATTGCATACACAAGTCGTCGGACAAGAAGATGCGATTAAAGCCGTTGCCGATGCGGTGCGTCGTAGCCGCGCCGGACTGAAGGACCCGAACAAACCGATAGGCTCGTTCTTGTTCTTGGGAACAACCGGTGTCGGTAAAACCGAGTTGGCAAAAGCATTAGCTAATTATTTGTTCAATGACGAAAAAGCCATGACGCGTATCGACATGAGTGAATATCAAGAGAAGCATGCCGTCAGTCGCTTGGTCGGTGCGCCTCCGGGATATGTCGGCTATGACGAAGGTGGTCAATTGACCGAAGCTGTGCGTCGTAAACCTTATCAAGTCATTTTGCTCGATGAGATAGAAAAAGCGCATCC